>JAGGZG010000406.1 GCA_021162125.1 Anaerolineae bacterium | reverse complement strand
ACCCATTACAATACAAGGCCGTGCCAGTTACCGAGTACGTCCTGGTCTATCGCAAGCACACTGATCGGCTGATTGATTGGAACATTCGTGCCTATCCCGATCAACGGGCGGTTCAAGAATCGAAAATTGACGATGACTACGAGCGAACCAACGTCTGGCGCATCCAGCCCGCATTTGACTCGCGCCACCCTGCCATTTTCCCAGTGGAATTGGCTGAGCGAGTCATCCGGTATTATTCGTTCAAAGGTGACGTGGTGCTCGATCCTTTTGCCGGGATTGGAACAGTAGGCAAAGCAGCCGTGAGGCTGGGACGCAGATTTGTGCTTATCGAGAAGGAGCGCAGATACGCCGACATCATTGTCGAGGAGGCCAAGTTGTGGCTGGGTAAAGATGCTGCCAACGTCCTGACCATCAATTTACCCGACATTGACGTATCGGACATCCTTCTTTAACCGAGGGGAGGCGTTTGATGAGCTCTAGGATAACCGATCCCGAACAAGCCGGTGTATCTGCGTTTGCCCCAGACGACATTGATGACCTGTTGCAGGCCAAAGGTGTGGACTTTTTCCAGCGGGTTGGTGTTGAAGCCATCCGAGAGGTTGTGTTTAACATCCTGATCGGCAAAAATCTCCGCGACTCAACGGAGTTCCTGACCCGGCGCAGACTGGTTGCTCTAAATGCCGCCATGGTCGTTTTGTTTATGGAAGGCTCTAGCAAGGTAGAGAACTTTCCGGAAGAGTTGTCGGCCATTGCAACTGCCAGCCTGCAACGCAGCAGGTTGCCGAAAATCGAACGGTGGCTATCGTATTGGGCGCTGGGGCTCACCGGCAAGGGGTTCCAGAACGTTTTACGGGACGAAGCCCAAGACCTGGTTGCCTATCGAGAAAAATACGTTGAAGCATGTCGAGAGATTATTGCCGCCAGCGAAGAAAACTACGGCCGGCTACAGGGTAGCATTGAGCTCGATAGTGGGATTAAAGCCAACCTTGATTGGGCGTTTCTCCTCTACCTGTTGAGTTCAATCGGTGCTCAGACGTTGACCATTCGTGGGTCTGAGAAATCCACCTATGGCAAGCTGTTTGAGGGGCTGGTGTTAGGCGCTCTTCTGCATATACTTGGATTCAGCTTGGTTCCCCCAGATCGCCCCCAGCGATTTCAACGAGAATTTTGGTTGTCCTCCCGTCGCAAGCGGCGGGAAAGTGACGCCACCCTTCTTTATGAACAGGGCAAGGGCATCAGGTTCGACATCGGGTTCATTGGGCGCGGTAATCCCGAGATCACCCTTGATAAAGTGTCTCGCTTCGAGCGGGAGATAGAACTCGGTCGGTCTCGGTGGTACATGGCTACCATCATTATTGTGGACCGGATCGGAGCTGACAGCCGGATCGTTGACATGGCCAGGGATATTGGTGCAACGGTTGTCCAGATGAGCGGAAGCCTTTGGCCCAGGCAAGTGGCTCGGGAACTGGGCAAGGTATTGGGATTCAAACACCCGCTCGCAGAGATGAGCGATCAAGAAGTCATCCGATACTTAAAGCGCGAGATCGAAGACGTGCCACTGGAAGACTTCATCAGCGAGTGAGATGACTGTCAACATTGTGGAAAGGACGGACTTGGAACTCACCAGCCTGATCGAGAGCCTGCTCTTCGTCGCCGATGCGCCGGTGATGCCAGCCCAACTTGCCGCCGCCCTTGATGTTGAGCCCAAAGCAGTGGAGGAGGCGCTGGATCAACTGGCGGCGGATTATCAGCAACGGGGCCTGCGCTTGCAGCGCAAGGCCGGGCGCGTGCAACTCGTCACCGCACCGGAGGCCGCCCCCGCCGTCGAGCGTTTCCTGGGCCTGGAACTAAGCAGCAAGCTCTCACCCGCGGCCCTGGAAACGCTGGCCATCGTCGCCTACCGGCAGCCTGTCACCCGCGCCCAGGTAGAGGCCATCCGGGGAGTGAATTCCGACAGCGTACTGCGTACCCTGATCAACAAGGGCCTCATCGAGGAAGTGGGCCGCCTGGAACAGGTGGGACGGCCTATCCTGTACGGCACTACTTTCGAGTTTCTGCAGTATTTCGGCCTGCAAGACCTGCAGGATCTGCCCCCGCTGGATGAGGGTGAGGGCTGAAAAGAACGGCCTCACCCCACCGTTTGGCGGCGCGGGCAGCATTCCTCCGTGCTCTCCAAGAACCCCGTTTCCCTGGAGAAAACTGGGTTCTTGGAGAGCACGGAGTGCGTTTGTCCCCAGGCCCGCAAAGTGGTATAATACCGGCCAGAGCCACGACAAAGGGTACTTGCGCCCGCTGCTGGTCAGTATGGAGGGATAGCACAGCAAATCCCTGGGGAGTACGAGGGGAGACCCCTCGTACTTTCTCTCCCCCAACACCTTGTGGGTAGCGCCGACTTGTTGCGCTACTTCAGGGAGAAGCGAGTTTGATGAAGAAAGCCCTTACCCCGAACGACACAACCAATCCGCGTGAGACAACGTCCTCAAGTACTGAACAGGCCCTTCAGCCACCACCTCCGCCTCAGCTCAGGACAAGCCCGGAGCAGACGGAAACAGTTGCCGAAAAGACGGTTGCCCTGGAACGGCGCAACCGCGAGCTGGCCGCCCTGAATGCCATCGCCACCGCTATCAGCCAGTCCCTCGATCTCTCCCAGGTGCTTGAGACAGCGGTGGAACAAGCGTTGCCCCTGTTCGACGTGGAAGCGGTGGTAGTTCTGCTGGTGGATGAAAACGCTGGCAGTTTGCGTCTGCGAGCTGCCCGTGGGACTCCATCCATTACCCGCAATTTGGATGGGCTGAAGCTGGAGGAGAGTCTGTGCGGGCAGGTGGTTCTTACTGGTCAGCCGCTGGTCGCCAGGGACGTGGCGCACGACCCGCGCGCGCTGGCAGAAACGCAGCAGACGGATCTGAGCCTGCTGGCCCTCACCCCACTCAAAGTCAGAAGCCGGGTGTTGGGTGTGTTAGGAGTTGCCAGCCGCCAACCTCGGACGTTCACGACGGAGGATGAGCGTCTTCTGGAGGCGATTGGCCGTCAGGTTGGTATCGCGGTGGAAAATGCGCGATTGTACGAGGAGGTGCATCGTCGCCTGGAAAATATGGTCGCTCTCCACGAGACTTCTTTAGACATCACGGCTGAACTGGAGCTCCAGGAGGTGTTGCAGGCCATCGTGGAACGGGCCAGCAGACTGCTGCGGGCCAAGGGAGGAGCCATTTACCTGTACGATCCCGACCGTGATGAACTGATCCTTGCCGTGAGCGCCATCCCGTGGAAGGATTACGCCGGCACGACCCTCAAGCTGGGAGAGGGATTAGCTGGGAAAGTGGCCCTGACCGGCAAGCCCATCGTCGTGGACAACTACAGCCAGTGGGAGGGACGGTCGCCCAAGTTTGAGGGTGAGCCGTTCACGGCCAACGTAGCCGCGCCCTTAAAGTGGCAGGGACAGGTCATTGGGACGATTGCCATCGTTGAAAATGCGGCAGAACGGACTTTCACCCCGGAGGACGTGGTCCTGCTGAGCTCGTTCGCGGACCAGGCGGCCATCGCTATTGCCAACGCCCAGTTGTACGAAAAGGCTCGCCGTGCTGCTGCTGACCTGAAGGCGGCGAACGAGAAGTTGGAGCGCATCAACGAGCAACTCCTGGCGCTGTATAAAGTGGGCGCGGCTATCAGCGGTGCACTGGGCATGGACACCGTGCAACAGCGCATCGCCGAGGAAATAGTGAAGAACCTGGGCTTCGACATTGCCCTGGTCGCCGTCGTGAACGTCAAAGAGCGCACCCTGGGCCACCTGGTGCACGCCGGGGTCGCCTCTTCGCTCGTGCAGCAGGTCGAGTTGCTGGCTGGCGTGCCGCTCAGTGCGAGTATCTCCCTGGATGCAGCCGAGAACCTGGCGATTAAAGCGGGAAGGACCGGCAAGATCGCGATCACCCACGATTTATACGAGCTTTTCCGGCCCAAAATCAGCCGGACCGCAGCGGCAGCCATCCAGGAACTGCTGGGTGTGCAGACCATCGCCGTGGTGCCACTCATCGCAAAGGCCAGTTTGGCGGGCGTGGTGGCAGCGATGTCACGCCAGCCTGAGATCAGCGAGGACGTGTTGACCTCACTGCGTATCTTCGCCAGCCAGGCAGCAATCGCCATCGCCAATGCACGCCTTTTCGAGGACGTGGTCCACATGGCTGAGCAAATCGAGCGGCAGAACAAAGAACTGCTGGAGACCCGCGACCGGTTGGTGAAGGCCGAGCGTCTGGCGGCCATCGGCCAGATTGGGCTGACCATCCGCCACGAAGTCAACAACCCGTTAACCGGCATCCTGGGCCTGACCCAGTGGTTATTGGGACAGGAGACTGACCTCTCCGAGAGCGTGCGCAATGATCTGCAGACGATTGAGGAGATGGCCATCCGCATCCGGGATATTATCAAAAAGCTGGAGAATGTGGAGGATCGGACGACAGTCTACCTGGGCAACACGCGGATGATTGATCTGCGCTGAACTGATTAGGAGGAGCAATGCGGGAGGGACGACGAAGCCCTCCTCTGCGCCTGGCGTAGAGGAGGGCTTCGTCGTCAGGTAGACCTATCCTACTACCCGCCGACCAGCCTTGATCACCGTCCGCACAGGATTGGTCCCGAAGCGGTAAGCCAGGTGGTGATAGCCGGGCAAGTCGAGGATCACGATGTCGGCCTGTTTGCCCGCTTCCAGGCTGCCAACCTGGTGAGCCAGGCCCACGGCGCAGGCGGCGTTGATGGTTGCGGCGACAATCGCCTCCGCCGGGGTGAGCTTCATGTAGCGACAGGCCAGGGCGACGATGAAAGGCATGGATT
>JAGGZG010000271.1 GCA_021162125.1 Anaerolineae bacterium | reverse complement strand
CGCGGGGGCACAAGCTGCTGCTGCCTATCAACCAGCCGCACTTCGAGATCGTGGGCATCGAGTGGAAAGCTCTCACCAAACAGATCAGCGCGGCCATCGCTATGATCCGGGAGCGGGCGGGCTTGCCCCCCCTACAAAACTCTACTTGACATCCCCCCGCGCTTGTGATATACTTCGCTCAAATTAAATACGTGCGGCCGAGGTGCCCGTGGCCCGGATGCCAGGGCTGAAAGGGGAAGCCGGTGAAAGTCCGGCGCTGTCCCGCAACTGTAATCCTGGTGGCTATCAACCATCCACCAGGAGAGCCAGGATACCCGCCTCAGTCGCGCTCTGAGGACCTTCGAGGAAAGGGGGATGAGCGATGAGCGAGAAATCGTGATCTCCCCTTGTCAAATCGGCAAGGGGATTCGCGTTTCAGGTAGTTGGTCCCCGACCGCAAGGTCGGGCTTTTTTGTATCCGCAATCGAAGGAGAAAGAACATGAAGAGTAAGTTCTACTTCAGTGTGATCCTGTCCTTTTCGCTGGCCTTGCTTCTGATCCTCCTGTTCCTGTCCGGCGTAGCGCTGGCCGCTACGACGAAAGAGGCGGCCATTGACCAGGCCCTCTACTGGCTGCGCTCCCAGCAGCAGGCTGACGGCAGCATTCCCAGCACTGTCTCCGGAACCTATAACGGCACCAGCAAGGCAGTGCTGGCCATCGCCGCCGCTAATCAGGATCCCAACACCTGGTTAAGCAGTGGCAATAACTCGCCCCTTGACTTCCTGGCCAGCCAAGCTCTCACCCAGACGGACACCATCACCGAGACAGGCACCGCTGCCTGGCTGACCCTGGCCGTAGTAGCCGCTGGCGAGAACCCCTATGACTTCGGTGGGGTGAACCTGGTGCAACGGCTGCAGAGCTACTACGACTCCAGCACCGGACAGTACGGCCTGGAGGGCGACGTTCCGGTCCAGGCCCTGTCCATGATGGCCCTCAGCGCCGCCGTGACCGATACTCAGTACATCACTCAGACGGTGCCGGTGACGGCCACCAACCTGCTCAAGAGTTGGCAGGACGCCGGCGGTGGTTGGGGTTACGCTTATCCCTGCACTGGCTACTGCTCCCCCGACGTGGACAACACCGCTCTGGCCATCCAGGCCCTCATCGCCGCCGGGGAACCGGTCACCTCGACGAGCATCGTCGACGCCCTCGATTTCCTGAAAACCCAGCAAGGGGACGATGGCGGCTTCCAATCGTGGGGCACCAGCAACGCCAACTCCACCGCCTGGGGCATCCAGGCGGTCATCGCCGCCGGCCAGGACCCGGACGGTGCGGACTGGACGAAAGACGGCAATACCCTGGTCAGCTTTCTGCTCTCATTGCAGGCAAGCTCTGGCTACTTTGAATACAGCAGCCCCCCGCCGGGCTGGACCGCCGACCTGGTGCTGACCACGGTGCAGGCCGTGCCCGCCCTGGCCGGCAAGCCCTTCCCCTTGCGCGGCCGTTACGTCAGCGCTAAGAAGGGCCTGCGCTGGCTGCAAACCCAACAACAGACCAACGGCAGCATCCCCAACAGTGTCTCCGGGGATTACAACGGTACAAACCAGGCAGTGCTGGCCATTGCCGCTGGAGGTGAGGATCCCCTGGCCTGGAACAGCGGCAGTGGTAAGGACCCCATTGACTTCCTGAAAAGTCAGGTTGTCACCCAGACGGATACCATCACCGAGACAGGGACGACGGCCCGCACCTTACTCTCGGCCGTAGCCGCCGATGAGGATCCCCAGAACTTCGGCGGGGTGAACCTGGTTGCTACCCTAACCATCACCGACTACAACTCCACCACTGGACAGTACGGCCTGGAGGGCGACGTTCCAGTTCAAGCCTTGTCCATGATGGCCGTCCGCGCGGCCGGCCAGACGGTGCCGGTGGCGGCCACTAATCTGCTCAAGAGTTGGCAGGACGCCGGCGGTGGTTGGGGTTACGCCTATCCCTGCACCGGCTGGTGCTCCCCCGACGTGGACAACACCGCCCTGGCCATCCAGGCCCTCATCGCCGCCGGGGAACCGGTCACCTCGACGAGCATCGTCAACGCCTTGAACTTCATGGGAAGCCAACAGGGGGATGACGGCGGCTTTCAATCGTGGGGCACCAGCAACGCCAATTCCACTGCCTGGGGCACCCAGGCCCTCATCGCCGCCCTGGAGGACCCACAGGGGGCGAACTGGTCCCAGGACAGCAAAACACCCTGGTACTACCTCCTGCAGTTGCAGGATGACATCGGCAGATTCCAATACAGCAGCCCGCCGCCTGGCTGGGCCGCCGACCTGGTACTGACCACGGTGCAAGCCGTCCCTGCCCTGGCCGGCAAACCTTTCCCCTTCCTGGACGAGATGTGGGTGGGCACTGCCAGTGCCCAGCTCAACCTCCTCACCTCGAACGTCCACATCATGGCCCGCTACGCTCAAGACGTGGATGGAGACGGAAGTGCCAGCTTGAGGTACAGGCCAGTGGGCGGGTCATGGACCGGCCCACTGTCCATGACCAAAACAGAGGGCGCTTTTGCCTACACCCTCGGCCTGGAGCCGGGGTCCTACGAGATTGAGATCACCTACAGCGATCCCGACGGGACGGCGGTGGGCTCCGCCACTCAGACCTTGCAGGTGACGCTGTGCAGGCAGTTTTTCCCGATCATTATGAAAAACGCGACGCTGTAGAAGATAGCCGGTAGGTACGAACCCTTGCGAAGGTTCTCAACCCTTCGCAAGGGTCTTGCTAGTTCTTGGGGTAAAGGCACTGAGGGCAAAGGCGATGCGATCCCATCACCGCCCCGAGCTAAAGCTCAGGGCTGAACGGCTAAAGCCTGCTGGAAGCAGGCTAATGCTTCACCAAAATCGAGATTCAGGGCGCTTCAGCGTCCTTTGGCCTTTCAGCCTGG
>JAGGZG010000002.1 GCA_021162125.1 Anaerolineae bacterium | reverse complement strand
CCAGGCTGAAAGGCCAAAGGACGCTGAAGCGCCCTGAATCTCGATTTTGGTGAAGCATTAGCCTGCTTCCAGCAGGCTTTAGCCGTTCAGCCCTGAGCTTTAGCTCGGGGCGGTGATGGGATCGCATTGCCTTTGCCCTCAGTGCCTTTACCCCAAGAACTTTTGGGAAAGAGCACTAGCCCCCCCGTTCCACGGGGGGAGGACAGGCCCCCTGCGGGCGCGACCTCGGTCGCCAGTCCCGGGGGAGGGGGAAGGACGTGGGGTCGCCCCTCATGCTTCCCAGGGATTGGCTGCGCTATCCCCAGCAGAAACGCCCCCGCCTGAGGGCAGGGGCGATGCCCGCTTCCGTGCGCCAACCAATCCTGCGGAGACCGGTGCTCAGGACGAGGAATTCTGTTCCAACCATGCTTGCTTGAGGGCAGCGATCACCTGCTCCCGCACCGTGGGGAGAGAGCCGTTGATGCCGAACCCCGCTGCCTGCGGGTGCCCGCCGCCACCGAAGCTGAGGGCTACGGCAGAGACGTCCACGCCGGGCACAGAACGCATCCCTACCTCGACCCTACCATTGGCTTGCTGGTTGAAAACTACGGCTATGTCGGCCTCGTTGGCCGTGATCAGAAAGCTAGCCAGCCCTGCGTCACCTTCCTCGGTAAATCCACACTCCCGGCGCATAGCAGGGGTGATCTCCGCCCAAATAATTGGCCCCTCCAGGCGGACGGTGCGCAATGCCTCTGCCCACAGCCGGATGTCGGCCAATGGACGCCGGTTGAACACCTGGTTGGTGATCTTGGCCAGAGGTGCTCCCGCATCCACCAGAGTGATGGCCGCCTCCATGGCCCGGCGGGTGGTGTTTGGAGTGCGGAAACCGCGCGTGTCTGTAACGATCCCGTTCAGGAGACAGGTAGCGATCGTCTGGTTCAGGGGAACACCCAATCGCTGTACCAGTTCCAGGACCATCTCCGCCGTGGACGTTGCTGTGGGATCAACCCAGTTGACCGTTCCGAACTCCACGTTGGTCACGTGGTGGTCAATGTTGATAATGGGCACCCCAACCAGGTCCTGGGAATCATAGACCTCTCCCAGGCGGCGCAGATCACTGCAATCGAGGGTAATGATCAGATCAAACGTACCCTGGGGTTGGTTGGTCACCATCTCACTTCCCGGCAGATAGTGATAGATCGGGGGCACAGGGTCACTACAGGCTAGAGTGCATTGCTTGCCCAATTTGCGCAAGGCCCAACCAAGTCCTAATAAGGAGCCCACTGCGTCGCCGTCCGGGTTCACGTGACAAATAAGCAGAATACGCTGTGCCTCGTCAATCAGCGTTTCCGGGGTCGTGTCCATGAATTTTCCCCCTTCCTACATCACCCGATTAACGTCGAAGAACCATTGAGGCAAAAGTTGCGCTTCTTTCGATCACTCACGATCACTCAGGGACCCTTTCGTAATTCAACCAATGCGTTCCGTAGTAAGCGAGCAGGCATTCTTCGGCTTCACTGCGCCCCGCTCAGGTTGCAGCCTGAGCGGGGCGATTACGAAAGGCTCACCCGAAAAGTCAATCGGGTTGCGAATCAGGTGTCTCTTCTAATTCTGATGAAGGTTCTTCCGGGAGCGATCCCCCGTGTATTTTCATCAGCAGAGACTCAATGCGATCATAATGATCAAGGGACTCATCCAGGTAGAAAGTGAGTTCGGGCACGAAGCGCAGGGATAGACGCCCCGCCAGCTCGCTGCGCAGGTAGCCGGTGGCGTGTTGTACAGCGCGCAATGTGAGTTGCTGTTCCTCCCTGTCGCCCCGCACACTCACGTAAACGCGCGCGTAACGCAGATCGGAACTAATGCGCACGTCGGTAATCGTAACCGAGCGCAAGCGCGGGTCACGACTGCGACGCAGCAACAAATCACTAAGTTCGTGGTGGATAGCCTCGCCTACACGTTTCTGACGGCGTTTCGACATGATGCCCGGCCAGTACTAGCTGACCCTCTCCTTTCGATATGCCTCGATGATGTCTCCCTCTTGGTAATCGTTGAAATTTTCCAGGCCCACCCCGCACTCGAAGCCGGCTTTCACCTCCTTCACGTCCTCGGTGAAACGCTTGAGCGAGGTGACCCGCCCATCGTATATCACCTCGTCGCCACGGCGGACTCTGGCCAGGGAATTGCGGGCGATCTCTCCGTCTGTTACGTATACACCGGCCACTTTGCCCGCGTGTGGAACGCGGAAAACAGCCCGCACCTCGGCGTGACCGGTAACCACATCCCGATATACCGGCTCCAGCAGGCCCTTCAGCGCCTTGTCCACGTCATCAATGAGCCTGTAGATGATGTCGTAAACGCGAACGTCCACGCCTTCCCTCTCGGCCATGCGTCGGGCGGCCGGATCCACGGTGACGTTGAAGCCGATGACGATGGCACGCGAGGCGACGGCAAGCATGATGTCCGATTCGGTGATGTGACCAGTGGCCTGGTGCAAGATGTTGACCTGAAGATTTTCGTCACCCAACTTCTGCAACGAGGTGACGATAGGCTCGATGGAGCCCTGCACATCGGCCTTGATGATCAGGTTCAGCTCTTTTACCTGGCCAGACTGGAGCTGTTCGTACAGATCGTCTAGAGTGAAGGTTTTCGCCGGGAGGGTAGCGGCTTCCTGTCGCTCGGCAGCGCGGCGGCTGGCGATCATGCGTGCCGTCCGCTCATTTTCCACAACTTCCAGAATCTCACCGGCCGTTGGCACGTCGGAGAGGCCGAAGATAACCACCGGCATCGAAGGTGGGGCTTCCCGCACACGTTTGCCCTTATCGTTCAACATGGCCCGCACGCGACCGTAAATCTCGCCGATGACCACGGCGTCGCCTACCCGCAGCGTGCCGTTTTGCACCAGGATGGTGGCCATCGGGCCCTTGCTCTTATCTAACCTGCCCTCGACCACGGTGCCCATGGCTGGGCGGTTGGGGTTAGCACGCAGTTCAGCGACCTCGCTGACGAGCAGGATATTCTCCAACAACTCGTCAATGTTAGTCTTATACTTGGCCGACACCGGCACGCAGATGACGTCTCCGCCCCATTCGTCCACGGTGAGGCCCGCGTCGGCCAGTTGTTGTTTCACCAGATCGGGGTTAGCGTTGGGCTTGTCTATTTTGTTGAGGGCGACGATGATGGGCACACGCGCGGCGCGGGCGTGGGCGATGGCTTCTATAGTCTGGGGCATCACCCCATCGTCCGCGGCCACCACCAATACGGCAATATCCGCGCCCTGAGCACCCCGGGCGCGCATGGCGGTGAAAGCCTCGTGGCCCGGTGTATCCAGGAACGTGATTTTCTTGCCCTGATGAGTGATCTGGTATGCGCCGATGTGCTGGGTGATCCCTCCCGCCTCACTATCGGCCACGTTGGTGTGGCGGATGGCATCCAGCAGCTTGGTTTTGCCATGATCCACGTGGCCCAGGATAGTGACTACCGGGGGCCTGGGCACCAAATCCTCCGGTGCTTCACCAGTGATGAATCGCTGTTTGAACGGAGTGGTTACCTCGGCCTCCTCTTCAACCTGCGGGGCGGTCTCTGGCTGAGCCTCGAAGCCCATTTCCTGAGCTACGATGGCCGCCGTATCAAAATCAATCTGTTGATTGATGTTGACCATCAACCCGGCGTTCATCAGCTCTTTGATTATATCTATGGGACTGACGTCCATCAAAGCTGCCAATTGTCGGACGGTCAGAAACTCTGGTATGGTTACGACTTTCGCTTGTTCTTCTGCCATAAACCGTTCATCCCCCTCCCTTTGAATCCCACGCCACTCCCATAACGCGGCTTCCGGCCGCAACCAAACTTGGACGTAGATACGCCCCCCAATGCCTGTCCTGAACGTTCTTGTCTCGGGCAAGTTCTCTGTCAGCGAATATCCAGCGAATAAACGAATAGACATGCAGTCATGGTCATTCGTTTATTCGTTCCACCATTCGCTGACAGTATGCTGTCCGAGTAAAGTGTCAACCTATTCTGAACCATCTCAAAATCTGGTAGTCTTCCCCTTGTGTGTTGGTGCTCCTCGTCCGCTCCGCCAGGCGCTAAACCGCCCGGCTACGAGGTGGAAAGCCCCTTTCGGGGGCTCCAGAGGCCCGGAGGGCCTTGCATCTCGTAGCCCGGACGTTCCACGTCCGGGCGGGTCTGAGCGACCAACACGTTACCGGGAGACCACCCAGAATCTGCGTCCGAAAAATTCTCGTGGACGAGGCCCGTTGCGTGCTTAGGAGTCCTCAGCCGGCAACGACGCTGCGTAGGTCTGCAGCATGGCCCGTTCTTCCTCCGTCAGAGTGGTCTTGAGAGCGTACTCGACCCGGCCCTTGCCGATCCCCTGTACCCAGCAATCCCGACGGCGGCAGAGGTAAGCTCCTCGCCCTGATTTCTTCCCGCGTTCGTCAATCTCGATTTCCCCAGTGGGGGTACGCACGATGCGCACCATCTCCCGCTTGGGACGCACCTGCCGGCAGCCCACGCAGGTGCGCAGCGGCACGTGTTTGCGAGACATCAGTCAATCAAATCCTCCCATTCACCACGCCGACGGCCTGGCTTGCGCCGTCGCTTAGCCACCACTTGACCAAGCTTTTCATCGTACACGTAGGTGCGCTTCTTCATGCGCTCTTTCTTTTTCTTCTCGCTCGGGCTTTCCTCAAACTCGAGTTCTATTTCGGGTTCGAGAACCTCCTCCTCGGGCTCCCAGATCACGGCTGGCTCCTCCTCCACTTCGACAGCCGGGAGCGGCGTTTCCTCCACCGGCGCGGCAACTTCTTCAGCAACCTCGGTGACTTCCTCGGCTACCTCGACCTCTATCGCTTCCTCAGCTACCTCGGCCACCTCAGCCGCCTCAGCCGCCTCGGCCTCTAGCGCCTCTACCTCCTCCGCCACCTCTTCTTCGATGGCCACAACGGGCTCTGGCGCGAATGGGGAGAAGCCCTTCACCTGGATAGCTTCTTTAACCTCGGCGAGTGCTTTGGGGCCGAATTTGGGAATAGCCAGCAGCTCAGCGTCGGAGGTGACGAGTCGCTGTACAAGTTGGCCCACCTTAGTGATGCCCGCCTGTACGAGGGCATTGTACACCCGCGTGCTCAGTCCCAGTTCGTCGATAGGCATAGTGAAAACTTGTTCCACCTCTGCTGGGGTGGCTTCCTCGGCGGCCGCTGTGACTTTCTCCTTGCCCAGCAGGATAGCCTCGGCCAGAGCCAGCAAGTCGCGCTTTTCCTCAATCTCCGCTTCGCGCCGTGCAGCCTCCGCTACTGCCTCCGATACGCTCTTGATGTCAATGCGCCAGCCGGTCAACTTGGCCGCCAGGCGGGCGTTCTGCCCTTCCCGGCCGATGGCCAGCGACAACTGATCGTCGGGAACGATGACGGTCGCCGTTTTCCCATCGCCGCGTTCATCGAGCAGAACGTTGGTTACCCTGGCCGGGCTGAGAGCGTTAGCGATGAACGTGGCCGTGTCCTCATCCCACTGCACCACGTCAATCTTCTCCCCACCCAGCTCGTTCACGATGGACTGGATGCGCACCCCACGCATACCCACACACGAGCCCACTGGGTCCACGCCCTCCTGCAATGCGGCGACGGCCACTTTGGAGCGGGAACCAGCCTCGCGGGCGATGCCCTTGATCTCCACTGTGCCGTTGTAAATCTCCGGCACTTCCAGCTCCAACAAGCGGCGCAGCATGTTACGGTGTGTACGCGAGACCACGATCTGCGGGCCTCGGTTGCTGCGGCGCACCTCGAGTACGTAAGCACGCACACGCTGGTGCAGACGGTAGCGTTCGCCAGGTATCTGCTGGCTACGAGGCAAGATGGCCTCGGTACGGCCCAGATTAAGGGTAATGGCCTGCGGAGTAATGCTCTGTACCGTGCCGTTGATGACCTCTCCTTCGCGGTCGGCGTAGCTGGAAAACAGCACATCGCGTTCCGCCTCGCGGATGCGCTGCAAGATCACCTGCTTCGCCGTCTGAGCAGCGATGCGTCCAAACTCGCGGGGCGTGCTCTCGATGAGTACTACCCGACCAATCTCCGCCTCTGGATCAATCAGTCGCGCTTCTTCCAGGCCAATCTCAAAACGATCATCCTGCACTTGTTCGACGACGGTTTTCTCGATGAATACCTGCGCCTTACCGGTGTTCGGATCAATCTTCGCCGAGACGTTTTGCGCCGAGCCGAAGTTGCGCTTGTAGGCCGATACCAGCGCCGTCTCGATGGCCTCAAGGACTACTTCCTGCGGCAGGTTACGCTCGCTGCAAATTTGATTAAAAGCGACAACAAAATCGTTCTTCACTTACCGATCCTCCTGGCAATGTGTCGCTGGATGGAAACTACCACTGCCCTTTCCCAAAGAGTAAAACTGACGTCCCTGGTCTTCCATTTCCGTATCATCGTGACGTTACTGTACGAGGGGACAGGATGTCTGATCTACAACAGTCACTCCCCCTGACAGCAAGAAAAGTGGGGGATGCCCACTTTTCCAGTACACCTCTATAAACCGGGATGATATTATATCACGTTCCCCCAAAATGTGCAAATCACCCTGGACTCCACCCACAAATGACAGCCGAGCGCTTGACCTGGACACCCAAAGGCCGTATAATGGGAGTAGCCATTCAGGTGCCCGTCACTTGAAAGTGACGGGCACCTCAACATCCAACATGGAGAAAGAGTTGTGTCCAACTACCGCGCCCGATTCAAGACCGTAACCGTGCTCGTTGCCTCCACCCTGCTCCTGGCTTTCAGCGGCTATCATACCCTTTTCGGGAATCGCACCTTGAGTGAAGTTGTGGTCTACCTTGTCATTCCCGTCGGGATTATCGTTCTCGTCCTCCGCGAGAACCCGCTGCGCTACGGGCTGGGATTGGGGGACTGGCGGCGTGGTCTGGCCTACACGGTCGGTGGCATCGCCCTCATGGCCGTCATTATTCCCCTCGCTGCCCGCATGCCCGGGTTCCAGAGTTACTACGGGGTACGCGGTCCGGTCAGCACATCGCTGAGGTGGGTGCTGGGCACGGGGGCGACTCTCTTCGCCTGGGAGTTCTTCTTTCGGGGATTCATGCTCTTCGGATTGGAGGGGGAGCTGGGCTGGTACGCAGCCATCGTGCAGGCTGTGCCTTTCACCCTGGCCCACGTTGGCAAGCCAGAGCTGGAAACCTACTCCTGTA
This sequence comes from Anaerolineae bacterium, assembly GCA_021162125.1. Taxonomy (GTDB): domain Bacteria; phylum Chloroflexota; class Anaerolineae; order JACIWR01; family JACIWR01; genus JACIWR01. The sequence continues at coordinate 931 of JAGGZG010000002.1, read as the reverse complement.
TCGTCGGCGGTACTCTCATCGGGCTGATCGGGTTGCGGGTGCGCTCTTTCTACCCCGCTTTTTTTATCCACTGGTTCATCGCCGTGGCCCTGGACATCCTGGTGCGGGGCGGGTTGTGATAGATTAGCTGGGGGCAGGAGGTGAGGCTGTGAAGAAGTTCATCGCGGTGGCCGGGAACATCGGCGTAGGCAAAACCACGCTCACCGCCCGGCTGACCGAGTACCTGTGCTGGGAACCCTTCAACGAGGCCGTGGATGATAACCCTTATTTGGCCGACTTCTACAAGGACATGCGGCGCTGGAGTTTTCACTCGCAGATTTTCTTCCTCTCGCGCCGGCTGCGCCACCACCGGCAGATCGTAGACCGGCCAGGGACGGTGGTGCAGGATCGCACGGTGTACGAGGATGCGGAGATATTCGCCCGCAACCTCTACCTTCAGGGGCACATGGACGAGCGCGACTATCAGAGCTATCGTGCTCTTTACGAGACTGTGATCGAGATTCTCCCCCCACCGGACCTGGTGATCTACCTGCGGGCCTCGCTCCCCACCCTGATGGAGCGCATCCGGCTGCGTGGCCGTGACTACGAGCAGGACATCAGCGCCGAGTACCTGGAGCAGCTCAACAAGCTGTACGAGGAGTGGATCGAGGGCTTTACCTTGTGCCCGGTGCTCACCGTCCCGGCCGACGACCTGGATTTCGTGCAGAACGCGGCCCACCTGAACCTCATCGTCCAAAAGGTGCTGGACAAGCTGCACGGCAAGGAGGTAGTGGTGTTCGAGTGAAATAACGGGGCAAACGGATCGTGCATAGCCACTTTGTGGTAGTCTCCCCCCTGTGTGTTGGTGCCCCTCGTCCGCCCCGCCGGGCGCTAACCCTTCGACTGTGCTTGTATACTCAGTACTTGAGAAAAGTCGGTGCTGCTGCCGCGT
>JAGGZG010000226.1 GCA_021162125.1 Anaerolineae bacterium | reverse complement strand
ATCTTCCCTCCTCGCGCCAGATCACGTCCCAACGTCGCCCGGCGCTCCCCTCCCCGCTGACCACGGCGTATCCCAGGCGCTGGCCCAGGGAGATAAGCTGCACCAGTACCTCTCCGCGCTCTTTCTCCCGCCGCTGTGGCATATCCTCTGGCCGAAGTTGCCAGTATCCGGGCGTGATCTCCATTCCGTAAGAGGCCAGACATGCGTCTATCAGTGACGCGGCGGGCGTCAGTGGGCCGGGGAAACGGGCGTACACCTGGGCCAGTAACGCCTCCTTGTCCAGCGCCAGCGTGTCACGCAGGAACTCGTACACCGCGTCCTCCACCCGGTCGGCCAGGGGCAGCGAGACATCAACGGCGTCGGCCAGCCACCAGCGGACGGGCTCCCCGCCAGCAAGCGTGTCCTCGCCAGTCTCACCTTCCTCCACCCTACCCAGGCGCACAATCGTCGGATCGGTTGCCAGAGCGTCGGTCACCGCCTGGGCCACGAATTCGCCCGGCTGTCGATCGGCGGCGGCCAGGGCTACGGCCTGGCCCAACAGCCCCTCGTCGGCGAGCGCAGCGTAGATGGCGGCGTGCAGGTGCGGCCAGGCCAGGGGCTCACCACGCAGCCGCATGATGTGCTGAGCAGCGCGCACAGCAGTTCGGTGAATGGCCGCTTCCACAACGTCGGGATCCGGTGGACTGCCCGCTGGCCGCGACTCGAGATCAGGAGAAAAGACCAGGCGGTAATCCCCGCCGTGGCGCATCTCGTCCGCATGCAGGATGAACGACTCCAGGCCGTACCCCGCGCCGATCAGCGCCAGTAGCGAGACTTCAACCAGGGGAAGTTGCTCGGTGGTGAAAATGAGTACCGCGCGGCCATCGTCGCGCAGAGCCGGGCGCAGAGCACGCCAGGCCGCAGTCAAGGCACGGCGGTACCAGTCCCAGTCGGGACGGCGATGAGGGAGGAGCGACTTCAATGCAGCAGCAGCCTCCGGCCCCAGCAACCACCCACTCCACAGGTAAGACAGCGCCCAGAAGGTATAGTCGTAAGCCGGCGGCGCGGTGATGATCAGGGCCACGTTTCCAGGCGGGAGTTCCCGGCTCAGACGGCGCACGGTGCACGCCTCGATGCGCGCCTGTGCGTTCAAAGGCAACGCTGGCGCAGCCATCGCCTGCCGCGCCAGGTCGCTCGCCTCCATGAAAACCCGCCACACGTTGCGCTCGACGAAACGGGCCGGCGGGCGCAGGCGACGCGGCCAGGCCGCTTCACTTCTCTCCTCACCGTCAGCGGCGTGCAGGTTGCTGCACTGCTCCAGGCAACTGAGCAGCACCCACTTGAGTGCCTCCTGCTGGGGCGAATCAGGGTACAGGGCTTCGATCTTAATCAGCAACGTGGTCAGCGCGTACAGCGCGCGCGGAGTATAGAGATTCAACAGCCGCCGGGCCTGGTCGCGGTTCGGATCTCCCAGCGGAGCGACGCGATCCAAGACGTACCAGTAGGAGAAACCCCGGGGGTCAATACGCTCCAGTGTCTCCAGATCGGCCGGCTGGACAGGGATCAGCCCCTCGCTGCCACAGGCCGGGCAGTGATAGCGCTTCTCCACCGGCTCGTCTCGCTCCCGATCCCATACGAAGTAATCCGCCGGGACGGGGCGGTGACACTGGGGACAGGGTGCGCTGTACAGGGCGTGCAGGTGCTCGCGGAGGGGACGGCCAGCTTTGGGTGCATCGCCCAGACGGGTGAGGGCCGTGTCCAGAGCCTGGCAGCCGGCCAGGCCCGCCAAACCGCGCACGGCCAGGATGGCGACCGGGTTAAAATTGACGGCCAGCACCTCCCGTTCTGTAGCCGCCGCCTCGCGGATAACGGTCTCGCCCTCACAGAAAAGGTCGAGCACCAGATCACCGGGGCTGGTGTAGGCGGTGATGTACGCCCCGGCGACGCCCGCCGGCAGGGGACGAAGAACGCGGGCCAGAGGCCCTATTGTCTGCACAACTTGTCCAGGCACAAAATGCTCAATCCGCGCCACGGCTGCACCCCCATTAGCCCACCTACCCTCCCACAGGCTGGAGGCTGCCTTACGTATTGCGACGCCATATCCGATCTAGTTTCCAGCACCGCGAAAGTGGGTTCGCTCACTTGCCACCAGTATACCACAAGTACGCGCCAATGGGAAAGGTCATTTGACAGCAACCCATCCTGCTGTTATACTTTCATTATCGGACACTTTTCGTCATCAGCAGTCCTGCACTTTCTACAAAGCATCCGTGGTTCGCCACTCGCTCCCTTCAGTCCCCCCGCTCCTTCGACCGGGCCCAGGACAGGTCGCCGGCGGGAAGCATGTCCTCCCCCCGTTCCACGGGGGGAGTTAGCCCCCCGCCCGGCGCTGAAGCGCCAGGCTCAGCAGCAGAAGCCTGCTGAAGCAGGCTGTGGTGGCCTCGGAGCCGCCGTCCACATTGGCGAAGGGTGCTTCAGCACTCTTCGCCTGCTCAGCCTGGACGTTCACGTCCAGGCGACGCGGCAGCAGCACCGGCTTT
>JAGGZG010000265.1 GCA_021162125.1 Anaerolineae bacterium | reverse complement strand
GGAGACGTCGGGTTGGCGGGAGAAGGGGCGGCGGGACATCCCCTTTCCGGGGGAGAAAATAGCGGCGCGGCATCCCATCTGCACCGTGCTGGCCCAAGGTGAGACGCGCGATGAGTGCTGGCGCCGTCTTCTGGTGGCGGTAGAGATGGTACGGCGAGAGGTAGGTGAGCCGATGAGGAACGAGGAGGACGATGACCATGCCTGAGTTCATCCTGATCACAGGACGTACATCTAAGCAAGGAGCGGCGCTGCATAAAGGGAAAGATTCCGCCGAATACCGCCTGGCGACGGGATTCGTGAGCATGAATCACGAAGATAGAGAGCACCTGGGCGTTGAGGCAGGGCGGCGCGTCCGCGTGCGCACGGCTTTCGGCGAGACGGAGCTCGAACTGAAAGAGGGAAAGCTCCCACCGGGAATGATTTTCGTGCCCATGGGGCCCGCAGCCAACGTGCTCATTGGGGCGGAGACCCAGGGTACAGGGATGCCCGATTCCAAGGGGCTGAAGGCGGAGGTGGAGCCATTATGAAGATAGAAAACGTCGTCTGCCCTTTCTGCGGCTGCCTCTGCGACGACATCGTCGTCGAGGTGGAGGACAGCCGTATCACAGCGGTGAAAAATGCCTGCGCCAGCGGTCGCAGTCTATTTCTCAACGCTCACACCCAGGCCGTGCAACCAAAAGTGAATGGCGAAGAAGTAGACTGGCCGCAGGCTATTGATGCCGCAGCACGCATCCTGAACGACGCGGCCAGCCCGCTCATCTACGGCCTGAGCTCTACCGCGTCCGAGGCACAGCGTAAAGCCATCGCCCTGGCCGATTTGCTGGGGGCGACGATTGACAGCACCTCTTCCGTGTGTCACGGTCCAACCACCATCGGCATCCAGAACCAGGGTGAGCCTACTTGTACCCTGGGCGAGGTCAAGCACCGCGCCGATTTGCTCATCTTCTGGGGCTGCAATCCCGCCGAGGCCCACCAGCGCCACTTTTCACGCTACTCGGCGCTGGCCAAGGGCAAGCTCACCCCCAATGGACGCAAAGATCGCACCGTGGTGGTTGTGGACGTGCGGCCCACGGCCAGCTCCAGGCGGGCGGACATTTTCTTGCAGGTGCGCCCTGGTTGCGATTTCGAGGTACTGGCCGCGTTGCGTGCCCTGTTGAAAGGCCAGCACCTGGACGTGGACGAGGTCGGTGGGGTAGGGGTAGTCCAATTGCAGGACTTAGTGGAGCGCATGAAAAGCTGCCGTTTTGGGGTGATCTTCTTCGGCATGGGGGTGACGCAGACAGGCGGGAAGCATCTCAACGTGGCCGAACTGCTGGCTCTGGTCGCCGAGTTGAATGCTTACACCCGCTTCACCACCATGCCCATGCGCGGCCATGGCAACGTGGCCGGGGCAGACAGCACCCTGACCTGGCAGACCGGTTATCCTTTTGCGGTGAATTTCGCGCGGGGTTACCCGCAGTACAATCCCGGCGAGTTCACGGCGGTGGACGTGCTGGCCCGTGGGGAGGCCGACGCGGCACTGATCATCGCTTCCGATCCGGTGGCCCACTTTCCGCGCCAGGCGGCCCAACGGTTGAGCCAGATTCCCACCATTGTCCTTGACCCGGAGATAAATCTCACGGCCCAGGTGGCGCGGGTGATGTTGCCCACTGCTATCTATGGGGTCAGTGCGGCGGGCACTGCCTATCGCATGGACAACGTGCCCTTGCCTTTGAAGAAAGTTGTGGAGTCTCCTCGACCCACCGATGAGCAAGTGTTGGATTGGATGATCGAGAGGGTGAAAACATGCTTGGCATAATCAACGGCGAAGTGTACGATCCCCGGAATGGGATCAACGGTGAAGTGCGCGACATCTGGATCGAGGATGGCAAAATCGTCTCCGCCTCGGCCGCTTCCCCCCCGGAGTTGGGGGGGACCGAGGGGGGGCGCGATGCGGCGGAGATCATTGACGCCACAGGATTGGTGGTCATGCCCGGTGGGGTGGACATCCATAGTCACATTGTGGGAGCGAAAGTGAACGCCGGCCGCAAGTTCCGCCCGGAGGACCACCGCGACCACGTGCGCTCGCGGACCTCCCTCGGTCCCCCCTTCAGAGGGGAGGTGAGGGGGGCCACCCGCTCAGGGTCGGGTTACACTGTGCCTTCCACATACATGACTGGCTATCTCTACGCGGAGATGGGCTACACCACGGTGATGGAGGCAGCCACCGCGCCCCTGGTGGCCCGTCACACCCACGAGGAACTGGAGGATACCCCTATCCTCGATAAGGGTGTGTTCATCACCATGGGCAACAACCACTTCATCATGAACTGCATCCGCAATGGGCAGCGAGAGAAAGCCCGCGACTACGTGGCCTGGCTGTTGGAGGCGACCAAGGGATATGCCATCAAGATCGTCAACCCAGGCGGGGTGGAGAACTGGAAATGGGGGCGCAACGTGAGCGAGCTGGACGACGAGGTCATCGGCTTCGGCGTCACTCCGCGCCAGATTGTTACTACTCTGGCCTGGATTAACGACGAGCTGGGACTGCCTCACGTGCCCCACATCCATGCCATTAACCTGGGGCAGAGTGGCAATGCGCGCACCACCGTGGAAATGATCGAGGCCCTGGAGGGGCGACGTGCCCACTTTTGCCATCTGCAATTCCTCAGCTACGGCGGGAAGCCGGGCAAACGTCTCCGCTCTGGCGCTGCCGAAGTCGCCCGCGCAGTCAACGAGCACCCCAACATCACGATAGACGTGGGCCAGATAATCTTCGGCCCGGCGACTACCATGACCTCTGATGGCCCCTTGCAGTACCGTCTGCATCAACTGACCGGCAACAAGTGGCTTAACGACGATGTGGAGGGGGAGACGGGCGGCGGGGTGGTGCCCATGCAGTACAAGCGCAATAACCCCTTCAACGCCGTGCAATGGCTCACCGGCATGGAACTATTCCTGCTGATTGATGACCCGTGGCGGGTGTTCCTGACCACCGATCACCCCAACGCCGGACCTTTCTTCTACTACCCGCAGGTGATCAAGCTGCTGATGGACCGTGACTACCGCGCTGAGATGTTGGCGGGCATTCATCACCGGGCGCGGAAAGGTGCGCTGCTCGCCGAGTTGGATCGCGAATACTCCCTGTATGAAATCGCCATCATCACCCGTGCCGGGACAGCCCGCGCCCTGGGTTTGCAAAACAAGGGGCACCTGGGTGTGGGAGCCGACGCTGACGTGACTATCTACGCCAAGCTGGACGACAAGGAGGAGATGTTCGCCCGTCCCCGATACGTCCTCAAAGATGGCGAGGTCGTCGTCCGCGACGGGCGGCTTGTGCATGAGCGTCCAGGTCGCACGTTATACGTCACCCCGCCCTACGATGCGGGGATCGAGGCAGACCTGCGCACTCACTTCGAGGAGTGCTACACCATTTCTTTCGACAATTATCCGGTGGCAGCAGAATATTTACCCCACTGTGAGGTGGTGCCATGCGCATAAACGGAGTGGAAATCGAGGACACCTTCGCCGAGGCGTTCAAGATGCGAGCCGCGCGGCTGATCATCACCGCCGTGAACGAGAAGTGGGCACTGACGGCGGCCCGGACAGCCACTGGCTTCGCCACGTCCGTCATAGGTTGTGGCGGTGAGGCGGGCATCGAAGCGACGATCCCAGCAGATGAGACTCCCGACGGCCGGCCGGGGGTCGTGGTTCTTTTTTTCACCATGTCACACAAGGATATGGAGAAACATCTTATGCGCCGCGTGGGACAGTGTATAATGACCTGTCCCACCACCGCTTGCTTCAACGGTCTGGAGAGCGAGAAGAAACTCAAAATCGGCGGGACGCTGCGCTACTTCGGCGATGGCTTCCAGATAAGCAAGCTCTTTGAAGGGAGAAGGTTCTGGCGGATACCGGTGATGGAGGGCGAGTTCTTGATCGAGGAGAGCTTCGGCATCGTGAAGGCCATCGGCGGCGGGAATTTCCTTATCCTCGGTGAGAGTCCCCAGGTCACTCTTGAGGCCGCAGAAAAGGCGGTGGAGGCAATGGAGAAGGTGAGGGGAGTGGTGATGCCCTTCCCCGGCGGCATCGTGCGCAGCGGGAGCAAGACGACCTCGCAGTACAAATTCCTGCACGCCTCGACTAACACTGCTTACTGTCCCACCCTCCGCCGCCAGGTGGATTCCGCGCTGCCGGAGGGGGTCAACTCCGTGCTGGAGATCGTGATTGATGGCCTGACTGAGGAGGCGATACGGGAGGCGATGCGGGTCGGCATCCGGGCGGCCTGCCGGCCAGGGATAGTGCGCATCTCGGCGGGGAACTACGGGGGCGCGCTGGGGCAGTATCAATTCCACCTGCGGGAGGTTGTGGGGGCGAGGTGAGCGTCTCGAAGTCCTTGCTGCAGGCTGCGTCGTGAGCGTGGCCGAACGGCAGGGGAGGAATCACCGCTGGCCACGCATTGTCATCCAGATTGGCAACTTGTATACTGGGGCTGGGCGTTAATAACCCTCGGCTCTTGAGGATTTCGCGTGGTCAAGGTGTCGGACTCCCCAACTTGTTGGGGACGCCACGCGCAGAACGGAGACCCGGCGGGAACAGCTTGAGTTTTGCGCATTTTATGGGTAGCTCGACAGATGTCGCTTACTCCGGGCGTCATTCTGAGGAGCGGAGCGACGAAGAATCTCGTTTGTAGTCAGTAAAGCGCTTTTTCTTCACCGAGAACGGGACTCTTTGCTTCGCTCAGAGTGACATAACCTAATATGACATTGTCAAAGTAGAAAGGAAAGCCATGTCCGAAGAGGAACGTCTGGATGAGATCAAACAACTGCTCAAGGCCATGATTCGGAACAAGTGCGTCAACCCGCCGGGGAACGAATTGCGGTCAATTCGCACGCTCCAGGATTACTTCGCTGCTCATGGGGTCGAATCTCAGATATTTGAATCCGCCGAAGGGCGAGGCAACCTCTATGCCAGGATAGAAGGCACAGACCCCAATCACCCTTCCCTTACGCTGGGGCCTTGCCACGTTGACGTGGTGCCCGTCGAGGACCCTGGCACATGGACAGTGGATCCCTGGGAGGGGGTCGAGAAAGATGGCTTCATCTGGGGCAGAGGGGCCTTCGACATGCTGTTCATCGTCGCTTGCCAGGCAGCGGTTTTCGCCAGTTTTGTGCAGGAAGGCTTCCGGCCAAAGGGCGACTTGGTTTTCCTGGCCGTGTCCGATGAGGAGGCCGGCGGCCTGTTTGGAACCAAGTGGATGCTGGATAATCACCCGGAGTTGGTGAAAACCGACTTCGCGGTCACTGAGTCTGGTGGCTTTCCTATTGCCCCTTCCCGCTATGTTTTTATGGTGGGAGAAAAGGGCATCAACTGGAAGAGGCTCAAGTTTCGAGGCGAGGAAGGTCACGGCAGCATGCCCTACGGGACGCCAAACGCGGTGCTCAAAATGAGCCAGGCGGCCCTTCGCTTGAGCAGGTACGATCCCCCTGTGGAGACCAAGTTCGTTGGGGATCTGGCCAGAGGACTGGGATTGAGCCGGTTGACGCGCTTTTTCCTGGAAAACAAGAGCCTCGTGCCACTGGCGATTAAACTCTCGGCGAAAAAAGACATAGGGATGGCCAAGGTACTCCACGCTCTTACCAGAATGACCATCTCCCCCAATGTAGCCAGGGGAGGGGAGAAGACCAACGTCATAGCGGGGCAGGCGACTCTGGATGTTGATGTCCGCACTCTCCCGGGCCAGGACGACGAATACGTAGTGCGCCATTTGAAACGTGCCCTGGGCGACCTGGCGCCGGAGGTTGAGATCGCAAAGGTCCCCGGAGTGCCCACCTCCGTGGGCAATGCCAGTCCATCCCAATCCGACTTCGTGGACGCGATGCGCGAGGCGGTTCGACAGTGCACGACGCCCGATGCCGACTTGGTGCCGATGCTCTTGACGGGTGCGTCGGACACGCGCTTTTATCGTGATGTGGGCTCTCAGGCTTATGGCTTCAGTCTGTTTGATGACAGGCTGAAACTTGCCGAGATCACCCCGCTTGCCCACGGAGACGACGAGCGAATCAGCATTGGTACGCTGCGCCTCACGGCGGAGGTGTACGAACGCCTGGCGAGAAACTTCCTGACCCTACCCTGAACCTGCTTACCAGCAATCCGGATTCTTGACCAGCGCATGAGGTTGGTACTTTAGCGATCAAATTCTTGTTTTTTGGGGCAAGAGGACTCACCGCAGAGCACGCAGAGGGCGCAGAAATTCTTCTGATCTTCTCGGCATTCTCTGCGGTCTCCGCGGTTAAATTTCCTGTTTAGTCCCGGCTTGTCCGGGTTAGGAGCGAAGTAAGTGGAAATAGCAATTCTAATCTTGATTCCGATATTCTTTCTCGTTGTCCTGCTGCTGGTGTTTATCGCTTTGGTTCTTCTTTATACGTTCGTGTCGCGATTCGCCGTGCAAAGTAGCGGCTGGGCCAAGCTTGCTGAACTATACCCGGCAGATGATCAACCTGAGGGGCAGGTATACAAACAGCGGACGGTTCAGGTTGGAGCAGTGCGTTACAGGTTCAGCACTACTGTCTGCATTAACCGGCAGGGGCTTTACTTGTCGGTAAGACTGCCCGGCCACTCGCCGATTTTTATCCCCTGGGATGAGATTAAAAGGATTCGAAAAACGAGGATTTATTGGCGAAGAGCTATGCAGCTCTCGGTTGGTGATCCTCAGGTTACCACGGTCGCGGTCTGGATGAACCTCTTCAGGGTGATTCAACCCCATCTGAATCCTGATATTCCTG
>JAGGZG010000362.1 GCA_021162125.1 Anaerolineae bacterium | reverse complement strand
TTCGTTCTCTTGCTCGCGGCTCTTTTGCTATGGCCCTCCGGCACGACGGCACAGGGACCCCAGAGATGGCAGCCTTTCCACGCGGTGCAGAACCTGGACATCTCCGACGTGCGGGCCATTGGCGAGAACGCAGACTGCCTGTGGTTCGGCACCAGAGACGGACTGTACTGCTACGACGGCTACCACACCCGCAAGAGCCCCTCAATCGGCGGGGTGCGCTCGATCCTGCGCGACCGCAACGGCACGCTGTGGCTCAGCGCGTCGGACGGCGTGTATCGTCTCGATGCGGGACAGACAACCCCGACGCGGGCCTTCGCTGACGTGCCCGGGCTGATAGGCATCTCCGCCATGCTCCAGACCTCCGACGGTGCGCTGTGGCTTGGCACCGCGCGTGGGGCGCGGCGCTGCGATCCCGGGGGCGAATCCTGTGGGGAGGAGATTGAGGTTGATCTCCAACTACGGGTGGATCCCGTGGTGACCGGCCTGGTTGAGGACGACCAGGGGCACATCTGGCTGGGCACGTGGGGGGCCGGGGTGTATCGCTACGACCCTTCGGGCGTCACTCCAGTCGAGGGCCTGGCTGGCGAGGCCGTCTTTGCCATAGCTCACGACTCGACCGGCAACCTCTGGTTCGGCACGAAGAAGGGCGCTTTCCGTCGCCAGCCAGACGGCCGTCTGGAACAGGTGGTATCCGGTGCACCGGTGCTGGCCATCGCCGAGGATTCTCAACGAGCCGTATGGCTGGGCACCAACGACGGCGTGGTGCGGTTCTTCGACGGGGAGACGCAGAGCTTCGGTGCGGTAGATGGGCTGATCGGCCACACGGTACAGGCCATCTGGCAGGATGCGAAAGAGGGCAGCCTGTGGCTCGGCACCGAGAGCGGGGTGTCCCGTTTCGACGGGTACTTCTGGCACACTTTCTCCACCGGCGACGGCCTGCCCCATGCCACGGTGCGGGCCCTTGCTGCCGCCGGGGAGGATGTGCTGTGGGTGGGCACTGCCGACGGCATCTGTCTCTTGCAGAAGGGCACGTGCGAGCCAGAAGATGCACTGGCCGGGCTGTATGTGCGTGACCTGTGGCCGGACCCCGCCAGGGGCGAGTTGTGGATCGCTGCTGGCGAGGGACTTCTGCGCTACGATGGCGCGGCGCTGCACCGCGAACTCGACGACGACGTACAGGCCCTGGGCCAGGATTCAGCCGGGGGAATGTGGCTCAGCACGTTCAACGAAGTATATCGCTACGATCACCAAACCGGCACGCTCACGCCGGTGGAGTTCCATGAAACGGGCATACAGCCCGACGAGAGACGGGTTTACGCCATCCTTGCCGATCACAGGGGAAACCTGTGGTTCGGCACAGAAGGTGGCCTGGTGCGCTGCTCGGACGAACCACAACCCTATTGCGACCGCCGCTATCTGACGGATCGGGCGGTTTACGCCATCATCGGCGACGCCGACGGCAACCTGTGGCTGGGCACCGATGGTGGAGTGTATCCCTACGTGCGCGGCGAGGATGCCATGTGGGATGTTCCCGCATTCCGGGCAGCCGATGGCTTGGCCGACGACGCTGTCTTCGCCATCGTTCGTGACGCGACCGGTAACCTCTGGTTCGGCACCAGCGAGGGCCTGACCCGCTACCGGCCCAGCGAGCTGGCCCCCCGGCTGGAGTTCGACCTGAGCGGCGAGCTGGCTGCCGGGCAGGAAAATGGTATCTCGCGCATCACCCGCCCCTATCACCAGGCCGGCCGGCCCGTGAAGCTCGCCGGCTCCGACTTCCGGGTCAACCCCGAACGCCTGCGCTACACGTATTCGCTGCAAGCCGGGCAAACTCCGACCCACGGATTCGTCACCAGCAATGCGTTGGCGCTTCCCCTGCACTACCGAGACGTAATTGGCGAGCGCGTGTATCGCCTACGGGTGCAGGCCCTCGATCCCGACCTGAACGCCTCCCCGGAAACGGTGCTCGACATCGTGATCAAACCGCGTCCTTTTTGGAAAGTGCCCTACATCGTCGTGCCCGGCGGTCTGACCCTGGCGGCTGTGCTCGGCGCGGTGCTGTACGTGTTCGTCACCAGCATCGCCGTGGAACAGCGCTACCGGGACGTGGAGCTCACCCTCTCCCAGGACGAAGACGGGTTGCACGTCCGTGCCCGCGCGGAGGGCCACGAGATTGCATCCGCTAACGTGAGCGCAGCAGAGGTGGAAGCCCTGATGGAGCGGGTGGTGCGTCCCGTGCTGGCCGACCTGGAAGAGGGCCGCGTCAGTGAGGACGCGCTGCGCTACCTGGGACGCCGCCTGTTTGAGACCCTGTTCCACGGAGAGCTGGCCGATCTGGTAGACGGGCGCGCCCTCCGATTGCGCCTGCGCTTCGAGGAAAGCGCCCGCGAGCTGGTCGCTTTGCCCTGGGAATACGCCTATGGTGGCCGGCCGCCGCGCTTTCTGGGCGCTTCACCGCAGACGGCCCTGGTGCGTGATTTGACTATGGCAGCAGATGAGCCTCCTCCCGAACCGCGTCGCGTCCCCCGACCACTGCGCATCCTGGTGGTGGCTTCCAGCCCTCGAGACCTGGCACCATTGGGGATTTCCGCAGAGCAGGGACGGCTGGAGGATGTGTGGAAGCCTCTCGCCGAGCGCGGTGAGATGGAATGGGAATTCCTGGAGCGGGGCGATAAATCCACGATGGACGCCCTGGATTCCCGGCTGGGCGCGGATGAGGGATGGGACATCGTGCACTTCACCGCCCACGGGAAGGTGGAGGACGCGCGGGCTTACCTGCGCCTGGAGGGTGAGGATGGCTGGCATGAGGACGTGGACGAGGAACGGCTGAGCGTTTTGTTCGCCGGACGGCAGGGGCCCGGTCGTGTGCGCGCGCCAACGTTGGTTGTGCTGAACGCCTGTCAGAGCGCCACCATCGAAAGTGCCCGGGCGACGCTGGGCCTGGCCCCGGTGCTGGTGCAAAGGGGACAATTGCTCGCGGCAGTGGGTATGCAATTCCCCATTGACGACAACTCTGCGAGGCTGTTCGCCGCCAAATTCTACGAGGCCCTGTTCCGCGCCGGCCAGGCGGATTACGCCATCGCCAAAGCGCGAAATGCGATCATCAGCGCCAAGCGAGGCGTTGAGGGGCGCGACTGGGGCAGCCCTGTACTCTACATGCGCACCAGAGAGGGCAAGCTATTCCGTTTCGTGGGAGCTGAATGGTTGCACGTGTGGCGCACGGCGCGCAGCCGCGTGCTGGAATTTGTGCGCCGCCGAATCAGATCGAGAGGGGTGAGACGTGAGTGAGACTACACGCCCAGCGGGAGTTACTGCCGTTGCCATTTTGATGGTCGTCACCGCCGTGCTGACGATGGCCTTCTGGGTAGTCTTTTTCGCCGACTACGAGGGGCAGAGCCAGTCATTCCTGGCCCGCGAATGTGAAGGTTGGTTCCTGTGGGAGCGATCCTTCCCGGCGGCGGATGCGTGGATGGCCGTCGTTTGCCTGGCGGGGGCGATGGGCCTGTGGAAGATGCGGCCCTGGGGATTGCTTTTCAGCCTGGTAGCGGGAGGTGCGCTCATCTTCCTGGGCCTGATGGACGCCCTGTTCTTCTTCCAGAACGGCCTATACTGGCCAGTGAACTTCGACGTGGCGACCGAGATGGTGATCCACGTCTGGGTGCTGGCCTTCGGCAGCTTCGTCATCGTCTACGTGTGGGGCAAGCGGGGTCTGCTTCTGTAGCCGGTCACACCATCCCACCCAAATCCCGTAGGCTACGAATCTGCCCCGCCGACTGAAGTTTATCACCAGCTCGTTGTTGACAAATCGCGCCTCATACGATATAATATTGCCCAATGTGCGCCGGAATCGGCCGGTCATCCTCAAGCTGATACGGTTCTTCCCCCAAAACGAGTGAGGTCAATCATCCATCAGTGACGATGTCAGTGTCCTCCTCTACACTCCCCTATGACAACGCCCTTTCCCTCCAGACGTCGTCATCAAGTTGTTTCCGCACCGATTGCTTACTAACATCGTTGTCACCGAGTTTGTTTCATAAAACATAATAGCAGCATGTAGCGGGTGAACAGAGTTCACCAGGAACGGAAGGAGGTGAACGCGCAAATAACTCTATTTGTATTCCCCACAGTGACATTGTTGCGTCATCTGCCACACAAGTGAGCAAAAAGGAGGAGCACATGTTTAAGAAGGCTTTGCCCCTGATTGCGATGCTGGCCGTGGTCAGCCTGGTATTGACTGCCTGCCCAACCGCCGGAGGGCCCTCGGAAATCCTGATCGGCATCAACGCGCCGATGACGGGAGACATCCCCAAAGTGGGCGAGGGCACCAAGTACGCTGCCGAAATCGCCGTGGATGAGATCAACAGCGCTGGTGGGCTGGAGGTCGGTGGCAAGAAGTACAAGATAAAGACCATCATCGAGGACAACGAATCCACAGCCGAGGGCTCAACCGCCGCCGCCACCAAGTTGATCACCCAGGACAACGTGTTGATCATGGTTGGCGCGCAGGCCAGCAAGCAGGCCATCCCCGCCGGCCAGGTGGCCAACGACAACGAGTGCCCAATGATCAGCCCCTGGTCCACCAACCCACGCACCACCAAGGACCGGCCCTGGGTCTTCCGTGGCTGCTTCCTCGACCCCTTCCAGGGGCCGGTGGATGCCAAGTTCGCCATGGAGGAGCTGGGAGCCAAGAAGGCCGCCGTACTCTACGACGTGGCCAGCGACTACCCCAAGGGACTGGCTGAGGAGTTTAAGAAAGCTTTCGAGACCATGGGCGGCGAAGTGGTAGCGTTCGAGACCTTCACCACCAAGGACAAGGACTTCAGTGCCCAGCTCACCAAGATCAAGGCCGCCGGGCCGGACGTCCTCTTTGTGCCCCAATACTACGACGAGGTGCCGCTCATCGTCAAGCAGGCCCGCGAACTGGGCATCACCGTCCCCATCCTGGGCTCCGATAGCTGGGGTTCGGCGGAACTGATGAAACTGTGCGGCGATCCTTGCAAGGGGTCCTTCTTCAGCACCCACTACGCCGCCGCCGGCGCCAAAGGGAAGACCAAAGAGTTCATTGACAAGTACAAAGAGAAGTATGGCTACGTGCCCGACGACGTCGGCGCGCTGACCTACGACGTGATGCACATCGCTTTCCAGGCCATCCAGGACTGCGGCAAGCTGACCGGTGACCTGAAAGCCGACCGCAAGTGCGTCCGCGACGCTTTGGCCAAGATCAAGAACTTCGACGGCATCACCGGCAAGATGACTTTCACCGAAGAGGGCGATCCCCTCAAGTGTGCGGTCATCGTCAAAATCAACGATGCTGGCGAGTTCGAGTTCTACAAGTCCGCCTGCCCGGAGGGTATGGAATAGCCCATACCGGGGTCAAATGTTGCCAGGGGCCAGGGATTCCCTGTCCCCTGGCTCATCGTTTGGCGCAAGAGGCCGCTCGTGTTGCACTGCGATTTCAAGTCAGGAAACGGGATTCTTCGGCGCTTCGCGCCTCAGAATGACAAAGTGCGGTTGTAGTATTAGAGGGTGTCCGAAAATTCACCACAAAGGCACCAATCGATTTTTCAGACACGCTCTTAATCGGACTAATCAGGATCCGATGTGCCGATCACCCTATCCGTTTAATCGGATTAATCGGCTGACCCCTCGCCTTGGCTCAAGGCTTTCGGTAGTCTTCTATCATACGCAAATCCGGTCCTGCGAGGAGGTAGAGTCAAGTGTCAATGGCCTTTTTCTTCCAACAATTATTGAACGCCGTCCAGTTAGGTAGCATCTACGCGCTGATTGCCCTGGGTTACACGTTGGTGTACGGCGTTCTCCTGCTCATCAACTTCGCCCACGGCGACATCTTCATGGCCGGGGCTTTTATCGGTTACTTCGTGGCCACCTTCCTGGTCGGACATGGAGTAGGATGGCCCTGGGGATTCATCCTCACCCTGCTGTTCTCCATGGCCTTCACCGCCATGCTGGGCGTAGGCATCGAGCGGGTGGCCTATCGCCCCCTGCGCACAGCACCCCGTCTCTCGGTCGTGGTCACCGCCCTGGGTGTGGGCCTCCTGCTGGAACACATCACCCTCGGGGCCCTGGGGGCCAGCCGGCGTAACCTGCCCCCCCTGTTGCCGGAGACGTGGAAACAGCCGGTGGAGATCAGCATCCTGGGTGAAAATCTGAATTTCACCTGGCTCAAGGTGCTGATTATCGTCATCTCACTCCTGTTGATGATCATCCTGCAAATAATCGTTCGCCGGACGAAAGCGGGCATGGCTATGCGGGCTATCTCCTACGACAAGTTCGCCGTGCCCCTGATGGGGGTCCCGGTGGACAGAATCATCGCCCTCACTTTCATCCTGGGTTCCTCACTGGCGGCAGCAGCGGGAGTGATGTACGCCGTCCAATATCCGGTCATCGAGCCATACATGGGCCTGCTGGTTGGATGGCAGGCCTTCATCGCCGCCGTAGTAGGGGGTATCGGCGACATCCGGGGGGCGATGGTCGGAGGGTTTATCCTGGGCTTCGTCCAGATTTTCGTGGTGGCCCTGGGGCAATTCCCCGCGCTATCATTCCTCTCCTCCACCTATCGTGACCTGGTAGCCTATGCCCTACTGCTCATCATCCTCGT
The DNA here is from genome assembly GCA_021162125.1 of Anaerolineae bacterium. GTDB lineage: Bacteria > Chloroflexota > Anaerolineae > JACIWR01 > JACIWR01 > JACIWR01. Next base: position 10,033 of record JAGGZG010000362.1, on the reverse strand, counting down.
CGTCCGGCCCACCGGGATATTCGGCGTGGCTCGTCGGCAGAAAGTGTAGGAAGGATTGGGATCATGGCACAACTGCTACGCAGAATCAAAGAGTTCCTGGGACGCATTCCCCTGTTGGCTTATCTCCTCGGATTTCTGGCGGCGACCGGTGTGGAGATCGTAGCCGGTCAGGCGTTCGGTCTGCTCATTGGTCTGGGTGGAGTACCGGCCTTCTTCGGTGTCACAGCCGCGCTCAGCCGTCTGAACATGGACGGTGGGCTGGGGGGATTGCTACTCTCCATCCCCTCCATGCTTCTCTACATCGTCCCGGCCCTGGTGTACGACGTGGTGATCTACGGCCTGCCAACGCTGCTCGTGGGCAGAGTGCTGGCCAAACCCGTCCGCTGGTTTACGTCCACGCTACCAGAATGGCTGACCGGACTCGTACACATGGTCACGCTGTTCCTCAGCATGTGGGTCTGGGGTGGTCTGGTAGGGTACCGCCTGCTGGTGGTGATGTACATCGGGGTGAACATTATCATGGCCTCCAGCCTGAACCTGATCAATGGTTACATGGGAGAGTTCTCCTGTGGACACGCCGGGTTCATGGCCGTTGGTGCCTACGTATCCTCTCTCCTGACCGTGTGGCTGTTTACCCAGGACGACGTTTTCGGCGCACCAGTGTTAGGCGCGGGATGGTCCATCATTTTGTTCCCCTTGATTTTAATAGTGGGCGGGATCGCAGCAGGGATAGCGGGGCTGCTGGTGGCTTTCCCTTCATTCAAAACACGAGGTGACTACCTGGCCATCGTCACCATCTCGGTGAACTTCATCATCAAAAGCGCCATCGAGAACATCGAGAAGATCGGCGGGCCGCGGGGGTTCATGGGCATGAAGGGAGTGCTCAGGACCATGACCAGCGTCATAAACGTCCCCTGGCTGCTCATCTGGACGTTTATCGGTGTGCTGATCACCCTGGTGGTGATCCATAACTTCGTCTCGTCCACCAAAGGCAAGGGCGTGGTCGCCATCCGCGAGGACGAGATCGCTGCCGAGCTGATGAGTGTGAACACCAGACACACCAAAGTGCTGGCTTTCACCATCTCCTCTTTCTTCGCCGGGGTTGCCGGTGGGCTCTTTGCGCACGTACTGGGCTACATTAACCCTAGCACGTTCACCATTTTCAAATCCACCGAAGCGCTGGTGATGGTTTACCTGGGAGGGATGGGCTCGCTCACCGGCTCGGTACTGAGCGCGGGCATCTTCACCGTCGCCATGGAGGCGCTGCGACCGCTGGAGGTCTGGAAGAAAGTGCTCGTCTGGCTGATGCTCATCCTGTTGATGATGTACCGCCGCGAGGGAATCATGGGTGGCAAAGAGTTGACCGATTTCATCTCGCTGGAACGGCTCGGACTTCGCCGGCCGGCAAAGGAGGTTAAGGGTTATGCCCCTGCTGCAGATTAATCACTTAACCCACTTCTTCGGCGGTCTGCGGGCCGTCTATGACTTCAATCTCAATCTGGAGAAAGGGGAGCTCATCGGACTGATTGGCCCCAACGGCGCGGGCAAGACAACCATCTTTAACCTGGTCACGGGGGCCTATCGCCCATCCCAAGGCGACATACGGCTCAACGGCGACAGTCTGGTCGGTCTGCGTCCCCACCAGATTACCGCCAAAGGCATTGGTCGCACCTTCCAGACCATTCGCCTGTGGAACAACCTCAGCGTGCTGGACAACATCCGCATCGCCCAGTTCGCTCAGATCAGGTATGGGGTAGTGGATTCGATCCTGCACACCCGGCGCTATCGCGATGAAGAAAAGGAGATCAAGAAACGGTCCCTGGAATTGCTCGAGGTGTTCGAGCTGCGCCACCTTGCCGACGAGATAGTGGCCAACCTGCCCTATGGCCAACAGCGAGAGGTGGAAATCGTGCGCGCGCTGGCTACCAAGCCCCGCCTTCTCCTGTTGGACGAGCCGGCGGCCGGGATGAACCCCGGCGAGATTGACACGCTGTTGAAGCTCATCCAGTGGATTCGCAAGGAGTTTGATCTGACCATCTGGATTATCGAACACCAGATGCGGGTGATCATGGGCATCTGCGAACGCATCAAAGTCATTGACTTTGGGGAGACCATCGCTGAGGGCACACCCGCCGAGATTCAAAGCAATCCCCGTGTGTTGAAGGCATACCTGGGGGAGGAGGGCATCTGATGCTGCTTTCCGTGAAAGACCTGCGTGTGAAGTATGGCAACATCGAGGCCGTGCATGGCATTTCCTTCGAGGTGGAAGAGGGCGAGATCGTCACCCTGATTGGCGCGAATGGGGCGGGCAAAACTACCACGCTGATGACCATCTCCGGTCTGATCCCCCCCGCCGGAGGGAATATCATCTACGATGGGCAGGATTTGCTCCAGCACCCGGCACACAAAATCGTGGAGATGGGCATCTCCCACGTGCCGGAGGGGCGGCGCATCTTCGGCAACCTCACCATCGAGGAGAACCTCCGGCTGGCGGCCTACGCGCGGACTGACAAAGAACAAATCCACAAAGACCTCCAGCGGGTGTACGAAATCTTCCCCCGCCTGGGAGAGCGCAAAAAACAGTTGGGCGATACCCTAAGCGGCGGCGAGCAGCAGATGTTGGCCGTGGGGCGCGCGTTGATGACCAGAGGCCGGCTCATGCTTCTGGACGAACCCTCAATGGGCCTGGCCCCTATCCTGGTGCGCGAGATTTTCGAGATTTTGCGAGAGATCAACCAGCAGGGCACTACTATCCTGTTAGTAGAGCAGAACGCGCGCATGGCGCTCAAGCTGGCCGGCCGGGGATACGTGTTGGAGACCGGCAACATTGTCCTGGAGGGAACGTCTGAAGAGCTGCTGGCCAACCCGAATGTACGCCGCGCATACCTGGGCGGTTAACAGCTGAACTCGAGTCCACTGGAAAAGGCCATCCAACTTGTTTTTATGGCCAAGGCCCCTTGCTTTCCCGGCGGGGGGCTTTGTCGTGCAAGAAAACAGAAAGGGGAAACCGTGCTGCTAAACGACACCATCACCTGGGCGGAGATTGATCTGGACGCCATTGCTCACAACGCAGCGGCGCTCAAGGCCCGCGCCGGGGGCCACATCGAGCTGATGGTCACTGTCAAGGCCAATGCCTACGGCCACGGCGCGGTGCCGGTGGCGCGGGCGGCGCTGGAGGGTGGGGCCACCCGTCTGGCCGTGGCCCGCACACTGGAGGGAGTCGAACTGCGCCAGGCCGGGCTCACCGTGCCCATCCTCATCATGGGCTACACCCTGCCCGCCGAGGCCAGACGCATTGTCCGCTGGGACCTCACTCCCACGGTGAATACCTGGGATCAAGCCACAGCGCTCTCGACCGCCGCCGGAGAATCGGACAAAGTGGTGCCCATCCACGTCAAGGTAGACACCGGCATGGGTCGCTTCGGGCTGCTGCCCGGCGAGGTAGTGGACTTCGTGCGAGCGATCAGCCGCCTGCCAGGACTGCGTCTGGAGGGGCTGTACACCCACTTCGCCATCGCCGATGCAGCGGACAAGACCTACACCCACCGCCAGTTCAAGACGTACATGGACGTGGTCACCCAACTGAAGGAAGCGGGCTTCTCCTTCCCGCTGAAGCACGTAGCCAACAGCGCCGCCACGCTGGACCTGCCGGAGATGGCCCTGGACATGGTGCGCTGCGGCATTGCCCTGTACGGCCTCCATCCCTCAGGCGAGGTAGCACCGGCGATCCCCCTGCGCCCGGCGATGACCCTCAAAAGCCGGGTGGCCCGCGTGCGCACACTGCCACCCGGCTCCAGCATCAGTTACGGCTGCACCTACACCACCACCCGTCCAACCCCCGTCGCCCTGGTGCCGGTGGGCTACGGCGACGGTTACCACCGTATCCTTTCCAATAAAGGCCAGGTGCTCATCCACGGCCAGCGCGCCTCCATCGTCGGCCGGGTGTGCATGGACCAGTTCGTGGTGGACGTGAGCGACATCCCGGACGTGCGTCAGGACGACGAAGTGGTGGTTTTTGGGCGGCAGGGGGAAGCGGAGATCACCGCCGAGGAGGTAGCCCGCTGGGCGCAGACCATCAATTACGAGGTGACGACCAGCATCCTGCCCCGCGTGACCCGGGTGTTCCTGCGCGGGGGACAGGTGGTGGCCATCCGCCCACTCGTCGAAGAAAAGGGCGGCTGAGAATCCCTTCCACCCACCGATTCCCCTTTCCCTTGCCATCACGGAAGCAGGGGTGCATTCCCCGCAGCGGGTTCAAGGGCGGACAGGTAGCCAACTTCCCCCCGCGCGCTTCGCGCGCAGGGGGGACTGAGGGGGGGAGAGAGAGTCGCCCCCCTCTAGCTCCCCCCGTTTCACGGGGGGAGAACTCGCCCCCGCCAGCGCGGGCGTGGGGCGTTCACCCTCTTGCGTATTGGTGGGGTGTACAGTATAATAGCATCGCAGACACCCAGAGGCCGCGCTTATGGGATAAGGAGAACGACGATGATGAGGATGATCGGCCTTAAGAAGGCCAAAATGGATTTTGAACAGTTGGCCGAGGAGATATGGCACAGTAAGAGCCGCCTGCTGATCGAAAGGGACGGTCTCCCCATAGCCGTGCTAATTAGCATTGACGATTTCGAGGATATGATGGAAACTATCGGCGAGTTGTCCGACTCTGAATACCTGAGCAGCATCAGGGAAGCGAGGGCGGAATATAAGCGCGGTGAAGTGGACACGTTGGAAGACCTCTACAAAATCGCCGAGGACACCGGGTGAAGCAATTCAGAATTGTTCCCACCAAGACATTTACCAAAGATTTCAAGAAGCTACCGTCTGAGATGAAAAAGCGGGTACTGGCGGCTTTGGAGAAAATCCAGCAAGATCCCCACCGGGGGAGAAAAGTCAAAGCTGTCGAGACGGGTGAGTGGCGTTGGCGGGTAGGTGACTATCGCATTCGCTATGACGTCGAAGACCAAGACATCATTCTACTCCGAGTAAGGCATCGTCGAGAGATCTACAGAAGTCTTTGAAAAGAGCACTGTGTGAGGAGAGAGATGAGCCGACCATCTGACAAACCGGCGCGTGAGAACTTGCGGAGGGCCCGCCTGGAACTGGGGCCGGTGGAGGTGCGCACAGTGCTCGGCGAACCCATCGTCGTCGGCGAGCGGCGGCTGACGCCGGTGGTGCGCGTTACGTCGTTTACGCGGCGCAGCGGCGTGGTGGGTACCCGCCGCCTCGGCGGTTGGGGGGTGGGCGTAACCCGCCTCCGACCCCTGGCCGTCATAGAGACGACGACGGCAGGCACGCGGCGCATTCCCATCCGCGACGAGACCCGGGCAATCCTCCTGGCTTTACTGGCAGTGGCCCTGGCCCTGCCCTTGCTCCTGTCACTGCTCGTGCGCCTGGCTGATCGTTTGCGGGAGTGAAAACACAACACGCAGCACGCAATACGTGTTCGTCTCACCTCATTTTCACAAAACCGAATTGCGTTCAGCACAGAAAGGACGTGTAACTATGTCGTCAGTGGACAGACTGTTCGACTCTTTTGATGATCTGAAGCAGAGCGCACAGGTGAACGCCGTCTTCGGCCAGCCGCAGACTGTGGGCGAGAGGACAATTATTCCCATCGCTCAGGTCTCGTATGGATTTGGCCTGGGCTTCGGCGAGGGCACTTCGCCAGATGAGGATACCGGCACCGGCGCGGGTGGCGGGGGCGGGGTGTCGGCCCGGCCCATCGGCGTGCTGGTGGTCACCCCGGATGGAACGCAGGTAGAGTCCATCGTTGACGAGGGGCAGCTCGCCCTGGCCGGCATGGCCCTCACTGCCTGGGCAGTGTTCCTCATCGCCCGCGCGCTGGTCAAAATCTTTGGCCCGAAGTAGGGGCGTGTTTGAAACACGCCCCTACTCGCCTGCAATCAGAATCCGCTCCACCCAGGCCAGGGCCTCTTCGCGGGTGCGTACCTGACCCATCACCTGCGCCTCGCGCACTGCCTCCAGCAGCTCACCGATACGCGGCCCTTCCTCCAGACCGAATCGCTCCATCAAATCACGACCGCTGATCAGCTTCGGCGGGGCGATGGTCCGCTCGCGGCGCTCGTACCAGTGAGTCAGCAGCAGGGTAACGACCTCTACCAAGTGCGCCCAACGCTCAGGGACGAGCGCCGCTCCCCAGACGGCCCGATGGTCGGCCAGGGCAAGAAGGGCCACGTCCACCCCCGCCTCCCCGGTGTCGCGGAAAAAGCGGTAGATCGCCCGCCGGCTGGGAAGCCGCCGCGCAGACATGAACATAGACCGCATGTGATTGGCAACCAGCGCCTGCACCAACCGCACCTCCTGGACGCTGAACCGCAGACGAGTGAGAGTTCGAGCGGCCAGGGTCGCGCCGCGTTGCTCGTGGGTTCGAAAACGAATGCGCCCATCCGGTTCGACGGTGCGCGTGACCGGTTTGCCCACGTCGTGGAGCAGGGCAGCGAGTTTGAGGAGAACCGCCCGCGTGCGCCCGCCAGATGTGCGTTCCGCCAGGTGCACGGCCAGCGGGAAGCGGCTCAGCGATGAAAGGCCCAGCGCCTCCAGGGCCGGCTGCTGCCCCGGCTGCACAGCGGCGATGATCTCCTCCGCCCAGCGCACGGTCTCCAGCGTGTGCTCGAACACGTCAAGCTGGTGCGGTGCGGACTGGGTCACCCCGCGCAGGGCCTCAACTTCTGGCAAAAGAACGGCCAGCAGGCCAAATTCGGAAAGACGGCGCAGACTGTGCGCCGCGCCGGGCAGGGCCAGCAGCTTGCACAGCTCGTCGCGGGCGCGTTCGGCGGACACGTCCCCGAGCAAGGGCACGGCCTGGCGCAGCAGAGCCTCGGTGCGAGGCTCGATCTCGAAACCCAACTCCGCCGCCAGGCGCACCGCACGCATGGTACGCAGCGGATCGTCCCGGAAGGCACGATCGGATACGGCACGCAGCAATCCAGCGGACAGGTCCACGCGCCCGCCGTGGGGGTCCACCACCTGCGCGCCGTCCAGGCGGACGGCGATGGCGTTGATGGTGAAATCACGGAGGGCCAGGTCGGCGGCCAGGCTGCCCCCGCGCGCGGCGGCAAAATCCACGTAGAAGGGCTCCTGTCCCTCGCCCTGGCGAAAGATCACCCGCCCGGTGTCGCGCTCGGCGTCCAGCGCGTAGAAAGCAGCGCCAAAATGGTTCGCCACCCGGCGAGCGATGCTCAGCGCCCGACCGATAACCACGAAATCCAGGTCGTGGCTGGATCGGCCCAGGAGCGCGTCACGGACGCAGCCGCCCACCAGGTAAGCCTCGACACCCTGGTCGCGCACGAAGCAGGCTATCCGCTCGGCCAGCGAGCCGGGAGGGAAAAAACGCGGCATGTCGAGTTCGGTCATTGAAATCTCCCCCACGTAAGGTGCCCGGCACTTTTCAAGTGCCGGGCACCTCGTCACCTGATTCAAGCCGAGCGCGAAATTCGATCACCTGTTCACGCAGGCGGTCAATCAGGCCCGAAGGCACACTCTCCGGCCCCAGACGGGCGACCCGCTCCTTGCGAAAAGCCAGCTCTGTGCAAGCCCGTGTGAAACGGCGCAACACCCACCAGCGGCGGAATTGCCCGCGCAAGACCATGCGCCACTGTATGCGCACCCGGCCCAGATAGCTCCCCACCCACTCGTAACGCCCAGCCGGTAAAGTACCCCGCGCCACCTCGTCCTGCATCTGCCGGGCCACGATACGCCTCTCCCTATCGCCAACTCCGATGAGCACGGCGACGACAACGAGCACCCCGGCCCAGCTCGACACCACGGCGACGCGGAACAGCCAGGGAGTGACGTCGGCGACGGCCAGGTGAGTGGCCGTATTCTGCAATGTGTGCGCCGTCACCGCGATCAGCAGTCCGCCCAGCGGCCACAACCAGCGGCTCCTCCGGCCCTTACGCACCATCCGTGCCATCCCGAAGCCCGCCCCGACCAGCGCACTATACAACGCCTGATTCAGCCCGAAGACCAGCCCCTGCAAGAAGATGGCCCGGTTCAGGCCCGCGTACCCGTCGAACAGGAAATTGCCAACGTAGGTCAGCAGATTGGCGGTCATGGCAAAGCCAAAACCGACCATCGAGCCGTAGACGATGCCGTCCAGGACGTTGTCAAATTCGTCACGCCAGCGCCAGTAAATCAAAGCCACTGCCGCCGCTTTGAGCAATTCCTCGACCAGGGGAGCCAGCAGAGTCCCGCTCACCACCTCCAGCCGATGGCGGCCCAGCACCTGTAACGGCACCTCGAAGCTCAACCGTAGCCCCGCCGCCAGGAGCAACGCCGGCAACGCGCCCCACACGAAAGTGGCCAGGATCAGGGCGAACGGCTCGCGCTCGTAGCGATCCGCCCACCAGACGACGAGCAAATAGATGACCGGCGGGATCAGGGCCAGGATCAGCGCCCGCGATACCCCGCTGACCACCTGCGCCGCCGTCAGGGTGAGCACAACCACGTCCTGAGCGCGAAAATTCTCGTCCTCCCAGCGAGCCGAGGCCGGCTGGATGGCCTGCTCGCTTGTGCCGTCACCGTCGGCGTCGAAGGCCAGGACGAGGTCTGACCCGCCGTGCAGAAGCAGAGTCGCCTGGGCCCCGGCTGACCAGGCAGGCAATTCATAGCTGAAGCGGCCCACCCGCCCTCTGGCGATGTCCGGCCAGGCCACATTCAGAATCAACGGGGCGGTGTTTTCCATTTCCAGGGGCGGCACGGCGACGGCCCGCAAGCGCACAGTGATCGGGCTATCCGCCGGCGGGTAGACGTGCAGGATGGCCGCCTCCCCACCCCCACCGGTACGGGCCAGACGCTCCACCTCCGGCCAGCCACCGCCGACGGTAGGGCATTCCATCTCCAGATCGTAAGCAGTTGCAGCGGCGGGGGAGAGATCAGCGCGGGGGCGGGTGCGGTACCATTCCTCCTCGTCCCACGGCTGCTCCTCAGCCCATTGCACCGGCTTCTCCCACTGCTCGCCCTTGTCCGCTGGACCCACCGGGCCGCCAAAATCCGCCTGAAAAGCCTGCTCCCCCCAATTGCCCTCAAAGCGCAGCCAGTGCAGCTCCGGGTAAGCGTCGGGGTTGGCCAGTAATTCCTGGCGCGAGGGGATGAGCACCACCTGGGGGATGACCGGCCCCTCGCTACCGGTGCGGTCGTAGGCCGATACCCGCCGGGTGAAAAACTGGAAGGTGATGGGATAAAGCTCCGGGCCGACGAAGTAATTAGCGTGCGACCCACGGGCGACGTACACGGCGGGGTGCGTGTCCTGCACCACGTGCACGTTCTCCCACAGCCGCCGCGTTCCGCCGTGGTGAGCGGTGACGGTCACGAACTCCGGTTGCTGTGCGGCGTCCAGTACCACGGTGACCATCTCCCAATCGCCCTCGTGCTTGTTGTAGGAATCGTTGTAGTAGTAAAAGAGCCAGTATTGCAGCGCGGTGCGCCCGCTGGCCTCGTCGGTGGTCAGGTGCGCGTAGGCAGTTACCGGGTATGCCGACGATTGCCGGCCGGAGCCGGGTCGCAGGAAGAGATCGTAAAAGTCGCGGTGGGCGGTGTAGTTCAGGTAGCCGCTGTTGCCCTCCGCGCCATACCACAGGTCGAGGAAGTATTCCGCGCCGTAATTCTGGAACAGGGCGTCCTCGCTGGGCCGGTTGGTAATGCCTTGCTCCGCGCCTTTTACCCGCAGCCGGGCGTGGTCAATCATCACCGCCACACACTGCGGGAGAAAGACCTCGTCCTCGTGGAAAAAGAGAGCCGGGGCGTAGCGTTCGGCCAGCGCCAATGGAGAGAGAGAGGTCGTCTGCGCCTGTGGAACCGACGGCGGAGCGGCCACAGCCCGACCGGCAATCACGCCCAGCAGCCCGGCGACGAGGAACCCAATCAAGACAAGCCGTCCGCGCATGATTCACTCCAGCAGTTTTGCGCTTTTTACAAAGCGTCCGTGGTTCGCCACTCGCCCTCCCTCAGTCCCCATAGGCATCAAGTTAAGGGGCAAAAGGGAGCGAAATTCGCTGGTGTAGTGCCTTTTGCTACCGGC
>JAGGZG010000350.1 GCA_021162125.1 Anaerolineae bacterium | reverse complement strand
GCGCCCCTACAGGCCCCGAGGTAGCGGCGGGCGGCCCTGCCCGCCGTAGGCCGACACAGCGGCCGGCCGCTACGAGACAAACCTTATTCTGGGGGATGGGAGAGGTCTCCGAGGCCAGAGCACAGCAGCAACTCGCCCCCAAACCGATTGGGTAATGCTTTTGACAGGCTACCTGAAAAGTGCTAAGATTAGCGCCATTCGGACGGGAGCATCTGGAGATACAAAGCCAGCCTTTGTTATGAGGAAGGGGAGAGGGAAATGGTTGCACTTGACGAACTGATGGCTTTCTTAAACGACTTCATGGGTGATGCCGGCGACAAGGATCCACACATGCCCAATGGGTTGCAGGTGCGGGGTCGCTCGGAGGTGCGCAGGCTGGCCACCGGGGTCAGTGCCTCTTTGCGCTTGTTCGAGATGGCAGTGGAGCGTGAAGCCGACGCGCTGTTGGTACACCACGGGCTGAGTCTGCCGGCCGGGATGCTCTTCGATACCATTTTCATCCAACGGGTACGCTACCTGTTTGAGCACGACCTCTCACTCATCGGTTATCATTTTCTGCTGGATAGTCACCCCCAGGTGGGGCACAGTGTTCAGATATTGCGTCGCCTGGGCGTGGAGCCGATTGAGCCCTACGGCCCGCCCGGCGAGCCGGCGTGGGGTTGGATCGGCGAATTCGCTGCGCCCGTTGCTCTGGAGAAGGTATGCGCCGACTGCGCGCGACTGTTCGGCCAGAAAGGGGTGCAATATCTCTTCGGCCCTCAGGAAGTGCGGCGGGTGGTGGCTATCAGTGGCAAGGGTGCGCCTTATCCCGCTGGCATGGAGTTGCTGGTGCGGAAGGGCGTGGATCTATTCATCACCGGCGAAGTCAGCGAGTGGGTGCGGGAGCTGTTCCGCGAGGTGGGGATCAGTTTTATCGCTGGCGGGCATTACAATACTGAGAGGATAGGCATCCTGGCCCTGGGCGAAGTCATCGCCGAGCGGTTCCCATCGCTGCCAGTGGAATTCGTGGACCTGCCGAACCCGGTCTAGTGCGTCCGGCGGGATACGGCCCTGCCTGATAGGAGTGGGATGACCGACTACATTGAGCGCATTGATTCATCGGCGGTGGCCATGCGTTCCGTGGCCGCGGCGCTGCGTGGACAGTTCTTGCGCGCCTACGAGGGCACGGCTTTTGAGGAAGCGTTGGCGCGGGCGGTATCCCTCTTTGGGCAGCGGGTGGTGTGTTGGGCCATCGAACAGGCCATCCGGGGTTCGGGAAGCGAGCCCGCCGTGGCGGAGCGGGTGCGTACTTCGCACCTGGCGTGCTGGGCGGTGGGCCTGTACGACGGCCTGGACGGGCCTTTTGACGCGGTGGTCATCGGTGCGCCCAATGGCGGGGTGGCCAATCTGGCGGTGGCCCTGGGCGCTCCTTTTCTCTCGGAGCACTTTCTCAGCGCCTTCCGCGTGCGGGCTCACATGGACGACGTTGCTGCTCACAAGTCTCAGGGCGACCCCGTGGCACGGGCCATCCTCACCCATAACCCCGATCTGCTCGTGATTCAGCACTACGATCCCCTGCACGACCGCTTCCTGGTCAAGTACGTCAACCACATTCGCGTGAAGCTGCTCGACCTGCCGGCGGAGTACCAGACGTTCATCCGTGAGCGGCTGCGGCCTGGCGGGACGCTGGTTTTCGTGGATTGCCGCTATCCCTGGCGGCAGTATCGCGTGGGCGCGCGCCACATGTTCCAGGTGGGCGGCCTTGGTGCAGTGACGGACGAGGAGTTCATCGCTGGCAATCCGCGGATCGAGGCCATGCAACGCGCCGAGCGCTCGCCTTTCGTTGGCGGGTGGGCGTTGGAGGGTCTGCCTCTGGTCGTGCAGCCGGAGTCCGAGTGGGGGACGTTGCCCGAATTCCGTGCCGCAGTGGAAGAGTTTGCGCAGGAGAACGGCTACCGCTTCATGGCGCTGGTCGCCGATCATCCGGAGTGGTACGCGGAGCTGGCCTTCCGCGCCAACGTGCGACTCTGTGAGAAAGAAGGTGTGGACCCGCAGGGGGTGATCGTCGAGTGTTTCACCCAGGCCAACCCCATCGCCGCCCGCCAGAGTAGATTATTGCCCCTGTGGCTGCCGTGGAATTGCACCGACAGCCTGTCTTTCCTGCGGCGAATGATCGCCGAATTCCCGCGCGAGAAGCCGGTCGTTTTCACCCCACTGGCCAATTTCACCCGCACCTTCGACCTGGCCACCCTGGAGCAGTACTGCGACATTCTGACCGGATTCCCACTGATCCTGCTGGGGATGAATCCGCGCCTGTACCCCGCCGATCCGACCAGCCTGTTTCGCACCGCCCGCGAGTTGGCACACTGGTGCGCGGCCCATCCCTCACCCGTGCAGGTATATCTGACGGCGGATGAGTTGGCGGCGTGCCTGCAGGAGGTGGGCCATCCATCGCAGCGGGGAAGATAAAAAGAGCCGGGGCAGGCCCTCGGCTCTTTCGTCGGTTGTGGCAGAGATGGCGATTAGTAACTCCGCCGGCGCTTGTTGTAGCAATCGCGGCAGTACACCGGGCGGTCGCCCCGTGGTTCGAATGGCACCTCGCACTCTGCGCCACAGTCCGCGCAGATGGCCGGGTACATCCGTCGGCTGCCTCCCGATCGCGAGCCGCGGTCCCTGCGCCTTGCCGCCCGGCAGTCCGGGCAGCGGGTAGGCTCGTTCTCGAATCCTCGCTGGCGGAAGAACTCCTGCTCCCCGGCGCTGAACACGAATTGCGCCCCGCAATCCCGACAGGTCAGGATCTTGTCTTGGAATTCCATGCCTTTGGTCTCCTTTTGATTTCTGGGGAAAAATGGGTAAGATTTGGCGCTGTCTTGATATCACCGGGTGCCATCCGTGGGTCACTGGGGACCTGAGGGGAATAGGGCAAGAGGGTGTCAGTTTTCGGAAGCAACGGGGATTTGAGAACAGCGTTCAAAGTAAGTATACGTCAAAATTGGAAAATGTCAAACATCATTTGACCGAAATGGCACGTTCGTGTTACAATCAACCAGAATTACTCTCGACGTGCACTTTTGACGGCGTGTTGCGTGTTCCGTGTTGCGTGTTCCGTGTTCCGTCCCATCACGTTTCACGGCCTATTGGCGGATAAAGAGACGCATAAACGGGGACTCGGTATACAATTAGGAGTGAGGTATGAACATTTTGGCGGGTTTGAATCCCACCCAGCGGGAGGCTGTGGAAGCAATTGAGGGGCCGGTGTTGGTCCTGGCCGGGCCGGGCAGTGGCAAGACGCGGGTGCTCACCCATCGGGTGGCCTATCTGGTGCGCGAATGCGGCATCCCACCGTACAATATCGTGGCTGTGACTTTCACCAATAAGGCGGCCGGGGAGATGCGCGCTCGCCTGGCTAATCTCATCGGTTCGCAATTGCAAAAGCTGACTATCGGCACTTTTCACGCCATCTGCGTGCGTATCCTCCGCCGCGAGGCAGAAGTGTTGGGCCTGCACCGTGATTTCGTGATTTACGACAGCAGTGATCAGCTCAGCCTGGTGCGTCGGGCGCTCAAGGATTTGAATCTGGACGACAAAATGTACCGCCCCCAGGCGATACACGGGGCCATCTCCCGCGCCAAAAACGAGCTCATCACCCCGCAGGATTTTCGCCCGCAGACTTATTGGCAGGAGATCGCCGGCCGGGTGTACAAGCGCTACCAGGAGATGCTGGCGGCGAATAACGCCCTGGACTTCGATGATCTGCTGATGCGCACGGTATACCTATTCCGCGAGCACCCCGACGTGCTGGATAAGTACCAGCGCCGGTACGTCTACATCCTGGTGGACGAGTGGCAGGACACTAATACGGCCCAATACGAATTGGTACGTTTGCTGGCCGGCAAGCGGCGCAATGTGTTCGTCGTGGGAGACGAGGATCAAAGTGTTTACGGGTGGCGCGGGGCTGACTATCGTAACGTGATGCGCTTTCGCCAGGATTTCCCCGAGGTACGTATTATTCTTCTGGAACAGAACTATCGCTCCACACAGACTATCCTCGACGTGGCCAACGCGGTCATCGCCCCCAACGTGCACCGCACCCCCAAACGATTGCGCACTGACAAAGGAAAAGGTGTGCCCATCGTGATTCACGAGGCATACAACGAGGTCGAGGAGGCCCAGTACGTGGTGGAGACCATTAGTCGCCTGGTGGCCCAGGGTGAGGCCCGTCCCGGTGATTGTGCGGTGATGTACCGCACCAACGCCCAGTCGCGTGCACTGGAGGACGCTTTCGTGTGGGCGAGGATGCCCTACAAACTGGTGGGGGCCACCCGCTTCTACGCCCGCGCGGAGATCAAAGACGTGCTGGCTTACCTGCGCGTGATCCACAATCCCGCCGACAACGTGAGCCTGGCCCGCATCCTCAACGTCCCGCGCCGGGGCATCGGGGCCAGGACGCGGGCGGCGCTGGAAAGTCTGGCGGCGCAGATGGGAACGTCGCTGTATGGGGCGTTACAGGTTTTGAAAAAGGAAACAGAGGAAACAGAGGAAACAGAGGGGAATTCTGAGAACCGGGGGAAAGTGCTCACCGCGCGGATGCGCAAACCGCTGTTGCGATTTGCCGAGTTGCTGGACGGACTCATCGCCATGCGGGACAAGGTCTCCGTACCCGAACTCCTAGACCGTATGCTGGAAGTCACCGGCTACGAGAGTTACCTGCGCGATGGCAGCGATGAGGGTGAGGATCGCTGGAGCAACGTGATGGAGCTGTTCACCGTGGCCCGTGAATACGCGGCCCTGCCCCCCGACGAAGCGTTGACCACGTTTCTGGAGGAGGTCTCCCTGGTCTCCGATGTGGACAACTTGGATGAAAACACCGACGCGCCGACTTTACTCACCCTGCACGCGGCTAAGGGGCTGGAGTTCCCCGTGGTGTTCATCGTCGGTCTGGAGGAAGGACTGCTGCCCCACAGCCGCTCCTTCGACGATGCCGAACAGATGGAGGAGGAGCGGCGGCTGTGTTACGTGGGTATCACCCGCGCTAAGGAACGGGTGTACCTGGTACACGCTTTTAGGCGCACGCTCTACGGCTTCAGCGACGTAAGCCTGCCCTCGCGTTTCCTGAAGGACATCCCCGATCACCTGGTTGCCGGGCGGGCGGCAAAGCAAACCCGGTCAAAGCGAGGCGAACGGCGCTTCCGGCGACAGACGGAATGGGTCTCATCCTCATCACCCTCCTCACCCTCCTCACCCTCGCCACGCCCCGTGGCCCAGTTCCACGCCGGGGAGCGGGTGCGACACAGTGCCTTCGGGGAGGGGATCGTCATTGAAAGCCGCCTGCGGGGTAATGATGAGGAGGTGACCGTGGCCTTCGAGGAGAAAGGGCTCAAGCGGCTGCTGGTCAGCTTTGCCAAGCTGGAGAGAGTGGGGGAATAGCGCATGTCTCTGCTAATTGATGGCCACAATCTCATCGCTAAGCTGCCGGGCATCTCACTCAATGACCCCTACGACGAGGCCAAACTGGTGGAACGGTTGCGTAGCTATCGGGCGCGGACCGGGAAGCGGATCGTCGTTGTTTTCGACGGCGGTGTGCCGGCCGGCTGGTCAGCGGACCTGTCGTGTGGGGGGATCACCGTGATTTTCGCCTCGCCGGGGAGGACGGCGGACAGGATCATCGTCGAGCGCATCCGTCGTGACCGCAATCCGCGCGGGCTGGTGGTGGTCTCCTCGGATCACGAGGTGATGGCAGCGGCAGAGGAACGAGGCGCGCGGGTGATGTCGGCGGAGTCCTTCGCGGCCACGCTGAGCGCCCCGCCGCCTGCTGCTGGGGATCGAGCCGACGTGAAGCTCTCCCCCACCGAGGTGGAGGAATGGCTGAGCATCTTCGGCGCCGACGAAAAGCCCATCTCTCCTGCTGAAGAGACGGGCTCGTGAAGGAAGCCATCTTGACCCAGACCGGCTGGAGGTACGTGGACGCCCTCTGTCCGCGCAGGCGGACAGCCAGCCGCAGGCTCATCAGGCGCGATCTCTAATCGCCAGCCCAATTTTCGGGCACGTTCTTGAACAAAGTGGCCTTCGTTATCACCTCTGCATGGCAAGAAAGAGGCCCGTGAAGAAGGGAATCAGCCACACTGACCATACAAAGATGCTGAATTTGTGGAAATTGACGGCAGCGTTTTCATCCTTGCGAATGAGAACAATTGTGGCCCAGATGGCGTGAATAAACATCAGCAAGATTGCAACAATCCCCGTCAAACCATGGACATTGAAGACGAACTTGCTGGTGAGAGTTCCCATCAGGGTTGTCCCTGATGTATCGGCCGCAAAGCCGATCCAGAAAAAGATCAGGTGCCACCCTTTCAGTTTCCCGGAGAGTTTTTCACTCCATACACCTATCGAGTAGCAAACCAGTGCCGAGACGATAAATACGACTGACAAGAAGAGAGTTGTGGTTGTCATCTTACATTTCCTCCAAACTTGAGTTCATGTTGGGCATAAACCTCGATGCCTCACAACATCATCCAGCCGCCAGGCGATGGATTTGGCAATCCGTCGCGAGCGTGACAGTCGTCAGGCTGCTCCTGCCCCAAGATATTGAAAAGGGTGTGGGAGACGTGCATGCCGTGAACAGGCGGTGCTGGGTGACTTTCCACATTGAAGGATCTACCCAGCACTGGCTCTTCAGGCCAGTGCGGTCTTGGCTCAACCGAGATGAAACACACCCTATTGGAAAGATGCATTAGGTTCTTCTGCAGCAGCCAGCGGGAGGGCGATGGTGAAGGTCGCTCCCGCGCCCTCTTTATTTTCGGCCCACACCCGGCCGCCGTGGGCCTCCACCAGCCGTCTGACGATGGCCAACCCCAGGCCCGATCCGCCGCTTTCTCGTGCCCGCGATCTATCTCCCCGGTAAAAACGCTCAAAGATGTAAGGCAGGTCCTCTTCAGGGATGCCGGGGCCGCTATCGGCCACGGAGAGGTGCATCTCAGAATCCATAACCCTTGCGGTCACGGCGATGCGTCCGCCCGATGGGGTATAGCGCAAGGCATTACCCAACAGGTTGTTCAACACCTGGCGCAGACGGTGCGCGTCGCCGTTGATAGGGGGTAAATCTGGGGGTACTTCGGCTTCGAGGGCAATATCCTTCTCCTGGGCTGTGATGCGGGCGCTTTCCAGGATGCCCTCTATCAGCTCGCCCACGTTCACTGGCTCCAGTTTCAGGGCCAATTCCCCGGCCTCAGCCAGGGAGAGCAGGCGCAGGTCAGCCACCAGACGTTCCAGGAGCAACACTTCTTCGTAGACGGGGGCGACGTGCTCGGCGTCCAGCGGGTAGATTCCATCTAGCGTGGCCTCCAGGTTGCCACGGATCACGCTCAGAGGTGTGCGCAGTTCGTGGGCGATGTCGGCCGTCATCTGGCGGCGCAGGGCCTCGTTGCGCTGGAGGGCCTCGGCCATGGTGTTGAAAGCACGGCCCAATTCACCGACCTCGTCGTGGGTGCGCACTGTCACGCGCTGGGCCAGATCACCGGCGGCCATTTCCTCCGCGGCAGCGGTCAGGGCGCGCAGGGGGGCCGTCATCTGTCGGGCCAGCATCAGCCCCAGAAGGATGGCCAGGACGACGGCCAGGAGCCCGGCCCACAGCAACGCACGGTTGACCGCCGCCAGGAAACTGGCTTCTGCGGAACCCACATTGCTCGTCTTGGCCGACGTCACCACGAGCGTGCCTACCCGTTGCCCATCCACGATGATGGGCGCGCCGTCGGCCAGATCGTGGGCCGGCAACTGCTTGCCCACCAGTTCCCCGCGCGAGTCGGCCACCACCACGCCCTGACTATCGGCCAGAAGCAGGCGGTCGTTTGGCGCGCTGCTCATCGGACCCCCGTCCATCCCATGCCGCTTTCCAGGCCCGCACTGACCCGCTCCCATCCCCATGCTCTCCGCCCAGTCGTTGACCAGAGACTTCACTCCCTCCCAGCTTCCCGTCCGAGCGTAGTATTCGGCGAAGGTTGGCACCCAGCGGGTGGCCTGCATTTGCCGGCCATGAGCGACGTACATGTCGAACTGACTGGTCACGGTGCGGTTGGCCAGGATGGCCACTAGCCCCACTGCGGCCAGAGCCACAGCCACGAAGGTCAGTGTCAATTTGAGCCACAGGCTACGCATCGGCGTTCTCCGCGAAGCGGTAGCCCACGCCGTACACGGTCAAAATGTAGCGCGGGTGCTTCGGATCGGGTTCGATTTTCTGGCGCAGGTTTTTGATGTGCACGTCCACTGTGCGCTCGTAGCCCTCGTAAGCGTATCCCTGCACCCTGTCCAGGAGTTCCATGCGGGTGAAGACCCGGCCTGGCGTGCGGGCCAGCACGGTCAGCAGGTCAAACTCGGTGGTGGTGAGATGCACCGTTTGCCCTCCGACGGTCACCAGCCGCCGGTCGGGATCAATGACCAGCTCGCCGACGCGGATGAGGGCCGAGGCCGGCTCGCTTTCCCCTTCCCCCGTGCGGCGCAGCACGGCCCGCACGCGAGCCACCAGCTCGCGGGGGGAGAAGGGTTTGGTCACGTAGTCGTCCGCGCCCAGCTCCAGGCCAACGACGCGGTCGGCCTCTTCCACGCGGGCGGTGAGCATGATGATGGGTGTGTTCCGCTCCTTGCGAATGGCGCGCGCCACGTCCAGCCCATCAGTGCCCGGCAGGTTCAGGTCGAGCACTATCAAGTCAGGGCGCTCATGGCGGAAGATGGCCAGGGCTGTGGTGCCATCGTAGGCTGTCATCACCCGGAAGCCAGCAGCCTCCAGGTAGTCACGCACCAGGCGCACGATTTTCTTGTCGTCGTCTACAACCAGGATAGTTTTCATTGCTGTCACATCTGGCCTGCGGAAGGAATACGGGTCTGCGCAGCATTTGCTGGAGAAGGATACATCACAAGGCAAAATATGTCAAACAAACGAGGGGTGGGCAAGTTGCCCACCCCTCGTCGGATTCCGGCTACTGGTCCGCCGACCAGCGGCCACCCATGCGTCCGCCGTGGAAATCTTGTCCCATGCGGGTGTTGGCGCCGAAGTGGTCGCACACGCCGTCGCCGTCCTCGTCCACGAATCCCTGACCAGGTCCGTGGCCCTGGCCGGTGCCGTGCAGGTCACACACGCCGTCCCCGTCCGCGTCTACGAAGCGATCACACACGCCATCGCCATCCTCGTCCACGAATCCGCGACCATGTTCGTGGCCCTGGTCGGTGCCGCGCAGGTCACACACGCCGTCGCCGTCCTCGTCCACGAAGCGGCCACGCATACCGTCGCCGTCCTCGTGCATGTAGCCGTGACCACGTCCGTAACCCAGGTGTCGCTCACTGCCCTGCGGCCCCTGGGCCAGCACCACCCCGGTGAAGATCAGCGCGGTCAGTGCCACCACGGTCAGTATACCAAATACGATCCATTTCTTCATCGTTCGTTACCTCCATTTTGTTGTGTTTTGAACGGATGCTTACGTTGGCTCCTTGCCAACTTTCGAGTCCAGTATAACAGGAGAGTGTGAAGAGATTGTAAAGAGCCTGTGGGCGAATTGTGAAGTTCCCGGCTCAGGAAGCACAAAGTGCACAAAGAAAGAGACCCTGCGTTTCTCGTCTCTAATGAAACACAGGGCCTCTTGGAGCTTCAATTGGAAATTTGTAACCGGTCTATCTCGCTGTCACCGGACACGATTCTCTTTCCACCTTTACTGCCGGCCGAAGCATCTTCTTGACCATGCAAACCATCCACTTCCAGTGGAGCAGCAAATGGACAAGTGCCCCGGCTACCATGGCGAAGCTGCTCCAGACGTGCAGGTCGTTCCAGGCTGCTCGGCTTAGAAGAAGAACGGCCTGGTAGTAGGCCAGATTGCGTCCATTCTGATAGCCGCTGTGGGGCATGGTGAACAACACCAGCCCAGAAAGGGCCGACAGTACAAAGGCGATAAGGATGAACACGTCCACCGCGAAGTTAAGCTTTGCTTTGTTAGACATTGGAAACCTCCTGCGTAATTCTTCCGTAATTCTTCGTTGGTCCTTGGCTACGTTTGGTAGCAGTATAGCTCGCAATTGTGAAGAGGGTGTTAAGAACTGTCAAGGAGATTGTGAAGAAACGCAGCAAAAGCGGGGGTGCGGCAAGACGTGAAAGATCAACAGAGAGGGGATGGTTGGGGCAGGGGGCGATTCAGGCGTTGAACGTGCCCGGCTGATCTGGGTTTACTATCTCGTGAAATGCGTGTCTAGAGGGATACCATGAGCAGGTTCGGGGGCGAGGGTTCGAACCTCGGTTCTTGGCTTCAAAGGCCAGCGTCCTGCCAGTTAGACGACCCCCGAATACAGGCAGCGAGGGTGGGCTTCGAACCCACAACCATCCGGTTAACAGCCGGACACTCTACCAATTGAGCTACCTCGCTGCGATAAATTTGTGTGGAGGCGGCGGGAGTTGCACCCGCGTGCGCGGATTGCCCTTCGGCCTTCACCCGCGTCGAGCCTGCTCACGCCCCCGTCACGGAGGGACAGAACGCTCCGTTTCCTCCGAGTTGACATCAGCCTGCGCCTCGGAGCCACCCTCCGTCCCCACCGACCACGTTTAGTCACTTCGTCTTCTCGGAGTTCCCCGGCCCTACTGGCGGGCAGTCCGACTCTTCGCCGGCCGCGTTCGGCGCCGTTCGGGGGATGACCGTCGAAGGCCAAAGCGCGGGGCCGATATCAAAGTGGCAAGCCATGAGCTTACCGAGTGGGCCGCACAGGATTCGAACCTGTAACTCTCTGCTTAAAAGGCAGATACTCTACCCTTGAGTTAGCGGCCCGGGCCTCGCTCCCGATTGATTCGGCCCACCGAGAGCGGGGCAGTGTTGAGCCAACACCTTGCTCATTCAGACGCAAACAAAAACCGGCGTGGGCACCGTTGGCCTCACGCCGGGAAAGGTACTTTCGCAAATCTGCCTAACACAACGTCCCTTTCCTCCCCACGACGTGAGGACGCCCCGGATTATTATTATTCCCCTGCGCCATCTTGAGCTTCAGGTGTGACGAGCGAACCACACTCGCTCGCCATTCCAGGGCAAAGCAAGATTGGCTATTGGGGAAAGTGTCACGTTTTTTGCTTATCGGCGCATATCGCTGCGTCATGACTGTCCTCTACCGTCGCAAGGTTCCACGGCTTCCTCGATTTATGGGCTCATTATACCACGCATTCATGGGGTTGTCAAGGATTTGTTAACCCCTGCCGTTACTACTCAGGCCAGCGGTTGAAACCGCGCCTGAGGAGTTAAAGCTGGCTGTCCACCTGCGTGGACAGGCGCGTCCACGCAGGTGGACGCTCGGCTGCAAGCCCTCTAGAGGCGATTTCAATCGC
>JAGGZG010000184.1 GCA_021162125.1 Anaerolineae bacterium | reverse complement strand
GTCCCGTCCACGTCCAGGGCCACGAGTCGAATCACGTTCTTTCTCCTTGACGAACTTGACCATCGGATGTACAATCAATACGGATTGCCCTACAACATTTGCGTCGCCCGCGAGAATCTTTCGGACGCAGATTCACGCAGATTGTCGCGGATCAAACAAAAATCAGCGTGAATCCGCGTTCATCTGCGTCCCCTGGATTGGTTGCGGCTGAGGGCCGTGAGTCTATTGTACCACGAAATCGGCAAAACTGGCAATGAGGCACATTGCTGAGGATAAGCGGTGTATTGTGTGCTATAATTGAGTGGACGGGGCTGTGCCCGGGAAAAATCAGGAGGGGCGGGGATGGCGTTCCAGGACGATCTGACGGAATACGACCAGGCACGAGAACGAATGGTACGAAGTCAGATTGAAGCCCGGGGGATACGTGATCCACGGGTGTTGGCCGCCATGCGCCAGGTGCCCCGTCACCTGTTCGTGCCGGTGCACATGCGGGGCTCAGCCTACCGCGATACTCCGCTGCCCATCGGCGAGGGGCAGACCATCTCACAGCCCTACATCGTGGCCCTGATGACCGAGATGCTGGAACTGACCGGCGAGGAGCGCGTGCTGGAAATAGGCACGGGCTCCGGGTACCAGGCAGCGATCCTCGGCCTGCTCGCTCGTGAGGTGTATACGGTCGAGCGGCTGCCCCATCTGGCACGGAACGCGGAGGAGGTACTGCGCCAATTGGGATACACCAACGTCCACATCCGCGTCGGTGATGGCACCCTGGGCTGGCCGGAACATGCGCCCTACGAGGCGATCATCGTCACTGCCGCTTCTCCCGAGGTCCCGTCGCCTCTCCTTGATCAATTGGCCGATGGCGGGCGGCTCGTCGTCCCTATCGGTCCGCGCTGGACTCAGACCCTGGTGCGGGTGCGGCGCGAGGGGGACAAGTTCCGTAAGGAGTACCTGACGTCAGTGGCTTTCGTGCCATTGGTCGGCGAGCATGGCTGGGATGAGAGAGAAGGTCTGCTGCGCCATGTGATAGGCTAGCTGAGTCGCCGGCTCTGAATGGGTCGGCGGGGAGCGTGTCTGGTGAAAGGGGTGAAGGGACGATGAAAGAGGCGATGCTTTACCAGAAGCTGGACAATGGGCGCGTCCAGTGCAATCTCTGCGCCCATCGCTGCAAGATCAACCCTGGCAAACGAGGAATCTGCGGCGTGCGTGAGAACCAGGGGGGCACTCTGGTCACCCTGGTGTATGGAAAGTCTATCTCGGCAGCGGTGGACCCCATTGAGAAGAAACCGCTGTACCACTATCTCCCTGGGACGAGCGCGTTCTCCATTGCCACCGTGGGCTGTAACTTCCGCTGCGCCTTCTGCCAAAACGCGGACATCTCCCAGGCCCCCAAGGAGAGCCGTGATCTGGGGCGCTGGGCGCGTGATCTCCCTCCTGAGCGGGTGGTTCACCTGGCCGAGGCGTACCAATGTGCTTCCATTGCCTACACTTACACCGAGCCGACGGTCTTCTTCGAGTACGCCTACGATACGGCGGTAATCGCCACCCAACACGGGTTGAAGAACATCTTCGTCACCAACGGATATATGACCCCTGAAGCGCTGGACACCATCGGTGAGAACCTGCATGCTGCCAACGTGGATCTCAAGAGCTTCCGCGACGAGTTTTACCGTAAAATCTGTGGCGGCCGCCTCCAGCCCGTGCTCGATTCCATCCGCAAGATGCACGAGATGGGCGTGTGGGTGGAGGTTACCACCCTGGTCATCCCCGGTCACAACGATGGCGACGATGAGTTCAAGGGCATCGCCGAGTTCCTGGTTAGCGTGGACCCGGACATCCCCTGGCATCTCTCCCGCTTCGTACCCCATTACAAAATGCGGGACGTACCTTCCACGCCAGTGAGCACCCTGCACCGTGCGGCGGAGATCGGGTACGACGCGGGCCTACACTACGTGTACGTCGGCAACGTGCCCGGCGACCAGTACGAGCATACGCGCTGCCCCCGCTGCGGCGAGACGGTGATCTACCGCATCGGGTACAACGTCCGCCTGAACCTGAAAGGCCAGAACTGTCCCAAATGCGGCTCTCGCCTGGCCATCGTCATCTGAGATCGCGCGTCCTTCGAGACGGCAAGGCCAGGCGCGCGCGTTGCTTCGCCCAAGAGTGTGTCTGAAAACTCACCACAAAGGCACTTTGGGCCGTGGTGGTTATATCTTTGCCTCAGTTTTTCGGACGCCTTCTAATAGCAGGTGGTCTTCCCCTTTTGTGTTGGTACTCCCTGTTCATCGCAGAGACGCAGAGCTCGCGGAGATTCTTTAACTTTTCGGTTCTACGTGGAATAGTGGGGTTCGCGTTGGTGTCCCGGTGCTCAAGCATCGGGCTGAAAGGACAAAGCCTGCTGAAGCGGGTTCAGGGCGCTTTAGCGCCCTTCGTCCTCTTAGCCTGGACGTTTACGTCCAGGCCTTCCGGCGATAGCCCCACGAATCCGCGAAGAACCAACTTTTCTCGGCGATCCCAGCGTCTCTGCGGTGAAAAAGTGAGCCAGTACACGCACCAACACGATTGGGGGAGACCACCTATTGGCTTCCTCCCCTCTACAGAAGCAGGGTTTCGGGCGAGGGGAGGGGGACGGTGTCAATCCCCAGCCGTCTCAGAATCTTGATCTTCTGGTGGTGATTCCTCCGCATCGGTTTCGGATGGTGCTTCTTCCCCTTCTTCTTCAGATTCAGTGACCGACGTTTCACTCTCTTCATGCTCTTCCGGCAGCCACGCCTCGCCGGCCGGAGGGACCGGCGTGGGCAGCGGGTACTCCTGCGTCCCAAACCGGGTGAGAACCACCGCGCCCAGGCCGATGCTGGCTACCACTACGAAGAACAGGAAGCCCAGACAGTATGGCACGTAGGTCAGCAGGGTGATGATCAGCAGGCCGATGAGCACCGCCACCACCTCGGACGCCGGCTGCCGGACGTTTAGCGCCTCCAGGAATCGCTGCCCGACCATCAGGCCGATCGCGATCCACCCAAACAGGACGGCGATCACCAGGGCCAGCAGGAGTAGGAGCCCGAAGGGGCTGAAACAGCAGGTGAAGAACAGCAACACGGCCAGGATGGTGGTGACGGTCAGGATTGTGAACCCAACGCCCAGGCTCGGCAATGGCGAGCCAAGCACAACGCGCGCGACCTGATTCGTCTGGCGGGGCAGAAAGATGATGACCAGTACGCCCAGGGCCATGATCGCCAGGGTGAAGAAGATGGCTTGCAAAGCCCTCATCACATTTCCGAAGAACCAGTTCTCGAGGGGATATCTCTCGGTCTGCCAGTGGCGGGGCAGGCGGAAGTTGAAGAATCGAGAGTAGCGGCCCTCGAACCCTTCGATCACTTCCCCGCTCACCTTAGCTCCCTCATCCCGCTGCAATAGCCCTCCGATGACCACTACCTGGCCATCGACAACGGCCGTGGCCCGCAGGTGAGCGTTTCCACCGAATACCACCATGTCCCCATCAACCTGGCCGGCGATGTCAACATTCCCGCCCATGAGTGTCACATCGCCTTTCACACGACTGTCCTCTTCCAGGGTAACATTTCCGCCGAACACGACCAGGTTCCCGTCCAGGGTCTCGCCTGAGGGCAGGGTGAAGTCACCTCCGAAGATTACCTTGTCTCCGTTCGGGCCATCAGCGAATACCGGCGTGGCGGGCACCAGAATAGCCAGAACCAACAGACAGAGAATTAACAGTTTCTTCACAGTGAACACCTCCTTCTAGAGCTGTGATTACTCGCATTCCGTCGGGCCACGGGCCCGACCTACGCCTGGCGTAGCACGGATACCGGCCTTAGCAAGCGACCAATCAACACGCGCAGCCAGAGCGCGGTCAGTACCAGGACGGCGAGGTTGTAGGTCAGACAGACCATCACACCCGGTGAGCGGATGCAGGCGACTATTGTCAGCCGGAGTGCGTTGAGCACGGACTCCACCAGGGACAGCAACTCCGTGATCACGAACAGTCCGCGCCACGCCGCCGGGGTGGTCATTAGCAGGTACAATGAGTACAGTGGGCGCACGATTTTTCCCGCCGAAGCAAGAGCAACAGGCACCAGGATAAGAGCCCCTACCACCAGGGAAAGCGCGCCAAAGACGATGTGCTGTCGTGACTCACGCCTGACCAGGCGGGCGCTCACCCGCGCCGTGAAACCGGCCGGGGGGCTGATCAATGGAGCGGTGGTGAACAGCCGCTCAACTCGTTGCAGCGCGTCCCATTGTGCTTGACAGGCGTCGCAAGTCCGCAGATGCTCGCGCAGCTCGCGTTCCGCCGCCGCACCCAGTTGATGATCCAGGGCCAGGGACATTTGTTCACTGAATTGTGGACAGGGTTTGGAGGCTTGCACGTTCGACGTCATCGCCTTATCCTCCTCCTCGGGCGGTCTGTACTGCACCGATTGTAGTTGGCATTTTATCCTCGTCCGCCTGGGATGCCGCCCGAACCAGCATCTCACGCGCGCGATGCAGGCGGCTTTTGATCGCACTTTCCGTCAGGTTCATCACCTCGGCGATCTCTCGATAGGAGAAATCGTACCAGTAGCGGAGGATTATTGGAGCGCGGTAGTGCGGAGGCAAAGTCGCCAACAGGGACTGTACAGCATCGCGTTTCTGATTTTCGATCAGCCGCTCTTCCGGCTGTGGTCGCTCACTGGCTATCCCTTGCCAGGGCGGAAGCTCCTCCAGTGAGATCAAGTTGAAGCGGCGGCGGCGCAGGCGATCAATGCAGTAGTGAGAGGCGATGGATAGTAACCAGGAAGCGAACTTGCGCGTTGGATCATAGGTGCGCAAGCGGGTGTAGGCGCGGATGAACGCTTCCTGGGCTGCATCCTCGGCCTCCTGCGCGTTGCCCAACATGCGGTAAGCTAAGTTATACACGGGGGTCTGGTAAGCCTCGATCAGGCGCGTAAACGCTTCCTTGTCCCCCCTCAGAGCCTGCTGGATCCAGACCTGTTCTTGCTCCATTCTTTTTCCGCCTCGTTCCTCCTCGCTTTATATACGCAGTACGAGGGAGTGAGGTTTCATGTTTCACCTGAAGTTTGACAGCAAGCCAATGTAAGAGTATAATCGCGGGCACAATACTACGTGGAGGTAAACACAACTGTGGAATCTGATTACGAACACCCGACCGCCATTGACGATCTGACCCCGAAAATGAAGTTGCGGGGTACCGTCAGGCGCGTAGCACTCTTCGGTGCATTTGTAGACGTCGGTGTGGGTCAGGATGGGCTGGTCCATATCTCGGAGATCAGCTCAGAGCGCATTAACCGCGTGGCCGACGTACTATCCCCAGGCGACGAAGTCACCGTGTGGGTGAAAGCCGTGGACGTCGAGAGGGGACGCATCAGCCTGACCATGATCGAGCCGCCGGAACGCACAATGCAGGACCTCAGGCCAGGGATGATGTTGACCGGGACGGTGACCAAGCTCATGCCTTACGGAGCATTCGTGGACATCGGCGTGGGCCGCGATGGCCTGGTGCATATCAGTGAGATGTCCACTGACTACGTGAAGCATCCCTCGGAGGTGGTTGGGGAGGGCGAAGAGGTCATGGTGCGGGTGGTCAACGTGAACCGCCGCAAGGGCCAAATCCAGCTCAGCATGAAAGATCTGCCCGCGGATGAGATCGAGGACGAAGAGGAGGAGGAAGCTCTCTCCACGGCAATGGAGCTCGCCTTGAAGGAGGCCCTCGCCAGAAAAAAGTCCAAGTCCCAGGAGCGGCAAAAGAAGCGCGGAAGCCGTCCGGCGCATGACGAGTTGGACGAAATTTTCTCTCGCACGCTGAAGCTGCAACGTGACTAAGAGCCTGTCCGCAAAACACGAGATGGTGGGCTGAGAACCCCGTTTTCTTGGTGAAAACGGGGTTCTTGGGGGTTTTTTCAAATGGGCTGGCTCCAGGCTACATGGAGCGCATCATCTCCTTGATTCGCGCAGTCATGGCCAGCCCCTTCTCGAAGGGACGTTGCCACATGTTCCGCCCGAAGATCAGCCCGGTAGCGCCCTGTTCCATGCAGATTCGGGCTTTCTCCAGTAAGTCCTCGTCGCTGATCTTGCTCCCACCCGAGAAAAGGACCATTGTCCGTCCCGCCGAGGCGATCACCTTGCCCACGGCCGAGGCGTAGTCCATCTCTTTGTACAGAGTGTCGTAGGGCTTGGGACTCTCGGCATTGCGCGGATCCTCAAACTTGGGCACGTTGAGTTTGACCACGTCGGCCCCCAGTTCATTGGCCACGCGGGCGGCGTAGTCCACCGCGTACAGGCTATCGCGTCCCCCCTTTTTGTTAATGGCCTCGCCGCGCGGGTACGCCCAGATAATCAGGGGCATGCCGTAGCGATCACAGTCGGCGCGGATGTTCATCAGCTGCACGATGTCATCGCCCTGCGCTGGCGAGCCGACGTACAGAGTGTAGCCCACCGCATCTGCCCCCAGTGCCACCGCGTCCTCGACGGTGGCCGTCTGTGGCGAAAAGGCCCAATCATCGGGCGGAACGTTGGTCTTGCCATTGAGTTTGAGCACCAGAGGTACCTGGCCCGCGTATTTGCGCATGTACTTGTGGGCCAGCCCGATGTGGAACACGATTCCCGAGTACCCGCCTTCCAGGGCCAGGCGACACTGATAGTCGGGATCGGCGCTGGGCGGGTTGGGAAAGAAGTCCACCGGCCCATGTTCCAGTCCCTGGTCAATGGGCAGCAACAGCATGGTACCGTTGCCCGGCCCATGCTCGTACAGGAGCCGGTGCAGGCGGGTGCGCTTGCCCAGGCTCAGGTCCAATTCGTCCAGAGTTGGTCGTTTGGTCATGATATAACCTCCGCTGGTCCCCCTGTAGAGTGTTGGTGACGTGTCTCGCCCGAACGTGAACGTTCGGGCTATGAGATGCAAGGCCCTCCGGGCCTCTGGAGCCCCCGGAGGGGGCTTCCCCACCTCGTAGCCGGGCGGTTTAGCGCCCGGCGGGGCAGACGAGGAGCACCAACACACAAGGGAGAGACTACCTAACCTCCGATAGTGTCTTATCTGCGCTCACGGGGCTGACGGTGGAGTCTTCCCCTCCGCGCCGTTGGCCAGACTTACATCTCCGCGCGTTCCTTGTGAGCTGCTTCGCTGCTTGTTTCCTCTTCCTCCTTCACAATGCGGAACAGTTTATCGGGCCCACTCAGGCGATCCACGTAAAGCACACCGTCCAGGTGATCAATTTCATGCTGGAGAGCACGGGCTAACAGGCCATTGGCCTCAATGCGCACCTTGCGCCCCCGTCGGTCTAGCCCCTGGACGATGACCTCCGTCGCCCGTTCCACGTAGCCCACGAAACCGGGCACGGACAGGCATCCTTCTTGCTCCTCTTCACTTCCCCTGGCCGACACCAGCTCCGGGTTAGCCAGGAAGATGGGCTGTCCGGTCAGGGGATTGCCATCTTCTTCCTCGGGCAGCTCTAGGACAATCACTCGCAGCCCAACTCCGATCTGCGGCGCTGCCAGACCAATGCCCGGTGCAGCGTGCATGGTCTCCAACATGTCGTCGAACAACGCTTGGACGCGCTTATCCACCCTTTTCACCGGTCGCGCTTTCTGGCGTAACCGGGGATCAGGAACAGTTAGTATCTTACGAATGGCCATACTCCCTCCCTCCTGGATGATATGAATAGAAATGAGTTGGAAGCTGGTCGGTAGGCAAGCTTCCCATAACGCGGTAGGAAGCCGCGCCTGCACCCAACTCATCACCTAAACCCTAAGCGAAAAAGCCAGTCTCTTATTGACCTACATATACCACGCCTCGCTTGGCATCCAGGGTGACTTTCTGCCCGTCGCTGAGGATTTTCGTCGCTCCCTTTGCGCCGATCACGGCCGGAATGCCTAGCTCCGTGGCCAGTATCGCACCGTGGGAATCTACCCCGCCTTCCTCGGTCACCAGCCCAATTGCCCGTCGCACCAGGGGCACACAGGTGCGGTCAGTGCGAGTGACGACAATAATTGCGTCGGATTCTAGAGGCACGGGTTGGGTGATGGGCGGCTCTAGCCGCCGCACCCGGCCGCTGACCACCTGCTCGCCTAGTCCCTTGCCGCGAACCAGTATTCGCTCGATGATGTGCACTTTCATCAGGTTGGTCGTCCCCGGCGCGCTGCCCGCTGCTCCAGCGGTGATTACAACCACGTCTCCCTCATGGGTGAATCCGTGATTCTGCGCAGCCTGCACTGCCCTGGCGATCATCTCGTCGGTGTTGGCCGTGCGTCTGGCCAGCAGTGGATACACTCCCCAGTACAGGAGCAACTGGCGCTGGACGATGGGACTGGGGGTGACGGCGACGATTGAGCAGGTCGGGCGGTATCTGGCGACGGTGCGAGCCGTGTAGCCGGAGATGGTGGGCGTGATGATAGCCGCTGCGTCCAGGTCGCGGGCGGTTTCGCAGGAGGCGTGGCTCACCGCCTCGGCCACAACGGACACCGGCCCACACTCCCGTGGCGGGCGTCTCGCTGTGCCCCACTGGCTGCGCTCGGCTTCCTGGGCGATGCGTACCATCGTCTGCAAAGCGAGCAGGGGATACTTGCCTATCGCCGTCTCCCCGGAGAGCATGATGGCGTCGGTGCCGTCGAGGATGGCATTGGCCACGTCTGATGCCTCGGCGCGGGTGGGGCGTGGGTTGCGAATCATGGAATCGAGCATCTGGGTGGCAGTGATCACCGGCTTGCCGATGGCATTACAGTGGGCGATGATCATTTTCTGTACCATGGGCACCAGCTCCGGCGCAGTCTCAATGCCCAGATCGCCCCGGGCAACCATAATACCGTCAGCGGCAGCGATAATGGAATCAATGTTCTCCACTGCTTCCGGCTTCTCGATCTTGGCGATCACCGGCACCGGCCGTCCGAAAGGTGATTGCTCACGGATCATGTCCTTGAGTTGCAGCACTTCGTCGGCCTGGCGCACGAACGAAAGGGCGATCCAGTCCGCCTGATGTTCCAAAGCAAAGCGGAGATCTTCCCGATCCTTGTCGGTGATGGCCGGGATGGAATACGAAGCATGGGGCAGGTTCATACCCTTGTTCGATTTCAACAGCCCGCCGGTGATCACCCGGCAGGTGACGTCCTCCTCGGTGGTAGCACTTACCTCCAGTTCTAGCAGGCCGTCGTCAATGAGGATGTGGTCACCGGGCTTTACTGCCCGCGGCAAGTCGTGGTACTGCACCGGCACCTCACCCCGGTGACCGACGATAGGGCGGGTGGTGAGCACGATTTCCTCACCCTCTTCAAGGAGCACGCCCTCGCCTTCCATCTGTCCTACCCGCAATTTGGGACCTTGCAGGTCGGCCAGGATGGCCACGGGCCGGTTCACCTCGGCGGCCACGGAGTGGATGCGGGTGATGATCTCCGCGTGCTGTGCCTGGTCGCCGTGGGAGAAGTTGATACGGGCGACGTCCATGCCCGCCAGGACCAACTTGCGTAGCATGTCTGGTGTATGGCTGGCCGGCCCAATGGTACAAACTATCTTGGTGCGCAGCATAACCCAATCCTCCCTCTCGGCTTAGGACTGCTCCGTGGACGCGGAATCCGCTTCGGCCAGGGGCAGAGTGAAGGTGAAAGTGGTACCATGTCCCATCTGACTCTCCAGCCAGATCTGTCCCCCGTGGGCTTCGATCAACCCCTTGGCAATGGACAGCCCCACTCCCGTTTCCCCCAGGCCGGGCACAGATGGGCGCTCACCGTAATGGCGAGCGAAAACGCTGGCCTGATCTTCGGGGGCGATGCCGCCGCCTGAATCTGTGACCGCGATGACCAGTGCCCGCTCCATTCCTCCGGCGTGGGAACCCAGCTCGTCCGCTGTGCGCACTTCCACCGACACGCCAATACGCCCTCCTACGGCGGAACACTTGTACGCATTGGACAGGAGGTGGGTGAGAACGTGTTGTACGCCACTGGGATCGGCCAGGGCGAAGGGCAGATCGTCCGGGATTGATCGTTCTATAGTGAGGTCTTTATCGGCAAGCTGCGCCTGAATCTCGGCCAGCACCTCGTCCAGCAGCGAGGGGATATCGGTTGGCTCTGGACTGATCCCTAGCTTGCCGCTGTCGATGGCAGCTACTCCGATCAAGTCGCGTAACAAGTTCACCATGCGTTTGGTGTTGACTTTGATGCGCTGCAGGAAATGGTTCTGTGTCTCGGTCAATGGCCCTACTGACTGTTCCAGCAGGAGGTCGGCGTAACCCATGATGGCCGTCATGGGCGTCTGCAAATCGTGGGAGATGGTAGCTATGAATTTATCCCGCGAGCGACGGTCATCGCGTTCACCGCTCACGTCGCGCAGGATGGTGACCGCTCCCTGCCACTCACCCTGAGCGTGGAGCAGGGGGGCAAACATGGCTTGCACCGTGTGCTCGTCAATGGTCAACGGCGTCTCCACAGCCTCGATCTCACTGCCCGGCTCCTCCGCTCCCAATCGGGCCGCAGCCTTGAGGATCAGGTAAGTCTTGGACCAGCGGGGATCCGTGCATACCACGGGCAGTGGCTGGCCCACCAATTGCCCTGCGGGCTGGTGAAGTATGCGGGCGGCGGCACTGTTGGCCAGGAGCACCCGATCACTGGCGTCGCTGATGAGCACACCGTCGCTCAGGCATTCCAGGACGTCATGGAGGAGAGCGTCCGACTGAGGCTCAACCGCCGGAGCTTCGGGGATTTTCTCCTCAGTTCCCGCTTTCTCTGCGGGCAACAGATGGCTGGCCAGCCGCTCGATGGTCTGCTCCTGGGCGTCCAGGTAGGTGGTCAACGATTCCACGATGGCTACCTGCTGGCGGAGTTCCTGGGCCAACCGCGTCGCGCTGCGCATGGTGTTCCGTATTTCTTGCCCCTGGGTCTGCAAGACCTGGAGCAACGCTGATGGACTGATCTCGCCGGTCTCCGGGGCGGGCGTTGGATGAGGTGGCGAGGGCGGCATGGCCCGCTGTCGGGCCTGCTCCTCCATCACCTGGTAGGCACGGGAATTGTGGATAGCGACGACGGCGTAGTCGGCCAGCCCGGTTAGCAGGCTAACATCGTGATCATCAAAGGGCAGCCCCTCCACCTTCTGGCCTGTGGAGATCACGCCGATGACAATATCCCCGACTTTGATGGGCACGTGCAGGTAGGATCGGGAGGGTTCACCGTGGTTGTGCACCAGCACTGGTTGCCCGCTGTTCAGAGCTTGCATGGCGGATGCGTTGACCTCTGGCTGGGGTTGCAGGCAATGGGCTTGCTCTTCGGTGGCACTCTTTGCGGCCAGCACGTGCAGATCGCCGGTGGCCTCGTTCACCAGGGCCAACGAGCTTTCACTGGCGGCGGTCAAGTACACGGCGGCATCCACGATGCGCGGCAACAGTTTCTCCCACTCCAGCACCGAGAGCATTCGCCGGCCCATCGCGCTCAGAACGCGCATGTCGTGTATCTGGCGCTCCACCTGACGATCTGTGAAGGCTGTACTGGGCATGGCTCGCCGTTCGGCCCGGCGGTGGGTCAGGGCGCGATGCACCGCACGGCGCATGGTCTCGGCATCGTCGGGCCGGGTGACGTAGTCCTGAGCTCCCAGGTGCATGGCCTGCACAGCATCCTCTAGCGAGCCTTGGCGGGTGACGAGGATGACGGCACTGGAACATCGTTGCTCGCGGAGGCGCTTCAACAGGGGCAGACCTCCATCGGCCATGTCCGCGTTCAGGATGATCAGGTCGGGGCTCATGTCCAAAGCCTTGCGTTGGGCTTGCTCGCCGTTCTGAGCTATCAGGATTGTGAGGCCCTGCGGGGTCAGGACGCGGGTCATCAGGAATTCAATGTAATCCCGACGGTCGTGTGCAATTAGCACGGTTTCCCTGGATATGGCCATTCCTTCCTCCACGAAAGTCTGTGGCGAGCTCGCAACGCTCGTTGGGCTCCCGTGTTAATCATATCACAAAAGTGGCAATCTTACAACCCGCCGTATTCTTTCATCAGTGATTTTGCACTTTTTACCGAAAGGAGCGAGTTCTAGCCATGAAACGAAAACGGGGCGGCTCACTCCGCCCCGTCGTCTTTGCGCCCCTTGATTCGGCCTTCTCTGACAAGCCATCTCATCGCCAGGCATGGCCAGCACGGAAAGCGCATCCACTTTTGTTCCTATGGCGGCGACTGGACTCGAACCAGTGACCAAGGGCTTATGAGTCCCCTGCTCTGCCACTGAGCTACGCCGCCAGCTTTCGGTGGCAGATTATAGCACAATCGCCTTTCTTTGGCAAATATCGGGTGGCAGAGGGCCGGTGCGACTCCGGTCATGAGCTCATCTCCCGCTCAAGAACGC
Organism: Anaerolineae bacterium; assembly: GCA_021162125.1. Taxonomy (GTDB): domain Bacteria; phylum Chloroflexota; class Anaerolineae; order JACIWR01; family JACIWR01; genus JACIWR01. Next base: position 3,415 of record JAGGZG010000184.1, on the reverse strand, counting down.
CGGTCAGACAACCGATGCCGCCGGCCGCCTTCAGTAGCTCGTCCACCTCGACCGTCTGGCAGACGATGCCGGCATCCTGGTAGAACGCCTGGGTGATGGGATTGCCCGCTGCCATCAGGATCCGCCGTGGGCCTAACGTCACGAAGTTGAGCGCCATGCCGCGAACTGCCTCCTCTTCGTCGGGCAGGAAAAGGACGGTGTACCCGCGTGCTCGCAACGCTTCAACAGCCGCGTAGGGCACTCGCCCCGCCCAGGCAATAGCCAGGTTTCGGTCGGCGAAACGCAATTGCCCCATCAGGTGCATCACCCCATAGGGTAGTCCAACGGGGACGACCTCGACTCCCATCTCCTGAAGTAAGCTCGTCACTTGCGCTGCCCCCTCGGCGTTGGTCCGTAACCCCGTCGCTAGCAGGACTGTCCGTGGGTCAATCCAGACTGCATCCGCCCCCTCAAAGGTTCCTCTCCCTCGCACGCTGTGCAGGATGGGGATGCCCAACTCGGCCAGTTGCCGGGCGACGAATCGCTCCTCACCCGCGCGCACGGTGGAGGCTGGCCGGCCCAGAATCGCCCCTTCCGGCGTCATGAACATCAGGTCGGCGACGAACATCAGGTTGGGGGGCGGCGTCTCGGCTGGTTCGACGTAGTACACGGCGACGCCTGCGTCCCGGTATGCCTGGGCCAGGGCGTCGTGTTGCTGCCGTGCCCGGCCAACGTCCAGTGGGGCGAGCATTTGGGCCTTGTCTGGGGCCGCCAGGTCTCCCAATTCCGATCCTGGCCGGTGGAGGAGGACGGCTTTGAGCGGTGCCCACTCGTTCGTCAGGCCACACGCCCCCCAGACCTTCCCGATCTCCTGGCGTAAGGAAGTTTTGCGTGGCGACCAGCCCGCCCCGCCGTAGGCAGCGGCTGTAAAGATGCTTGTCATAGTGAACCTCGTTTACCCCAGCAGCTTCCGGATTTGCTCAAAGACATCGTCCAGCATGGCCTGGGTCAGACGGCCTGTCTGGGTGTTCTGTCGGCTGGGGTGGTAGGAAACGATCAACGTAGGCAGAGGTGGATCGAACTCGTAGCGGGCACCGTGGCGAAAGGACAGACGCGGAACGTCCACGCCCCGCTCCCGCAGCAACGACAAGTAGCCTTCAAAAGCGATGTGTCCCAGGGCCAGCACGACCCGCAGCGGAGAAAGCAGGTCCAGTTCCCGCGCCAGGTAGCCCCGACAGTTGATCTGTTCCTGGCGGGTCGGCCGGTTCTTTGGCGGAGCACACCGCACCACGGCGGTGATGAAGACGTTGCGCAATTCCAGGCCGTCGTCTCGATGCCGCGACGTGGGCTGGTTGGCAAACCCGGCGCGGTACAAAGCCGCGATCAGTGTGTCTCCCGAACTATCGCCCGTGAACATACGTCCTGTGCGATTGGCTCCGTGAGCTCCTGGTGCCAAACCCACAATCAGGAGTTGTGCGTTACGGTCACCGAAGCCCGGCACGGGACGTCCCCAGTATTCCCAGTCCCGAAAGGCCCGCCGTTTAGTGCGGGCGATTTCCTGGCGATAGGCCACCAGCCGGGGGCAGGCCTCACAGGTTATGATACGGCTATTCAGTTCCCCCCACGATTCCGTCTGCGTGGTGAGCGGATCCTCCATTCTCTCTCTCCCTCTGCCGGCAGTGGCCTTTGCCCTTTTGGATTCCACCAGACGTATGAACAGCGGGTTGCGATAACCCCCTCGCAACCCGCTGTACGGTGTGTTGTCAAAAGCTGGTTACTGGCTGCTCAATGCAGCGTTGGCCTCCTCGACGGCCTTGTCCAGGGTAGACTGAACGTCGGCACCGTTGATGATCTCGGTCATGGCGTTGCCGATGATGCCACGCACTTCCTGCCAACCGGGGATGTTGGGCTCTGTGCGGCCGTATTTGACCCAGCTCCAGGCCTTGGCGTACAGTGGCTTGCTGGCAAAGTAGTCGGTCATCTCGGCTGCAGCCGACGCGCGCACCGGGAAGTAGCTGGAGTCCTTGGCCCACCTGGCTGTCTGCTCTGTGTCTGTGAACCACTTGATGAAGAGCCAGGCCGCCAACTGCCGCTCTGGCGTGGTCTTGAAGACGCACACGCTGGGGCCATAGAGGTCCACTACCGGCTCAGTGGTCTCATGCGGCGGCAGAGCGATGCCCCACTCGGAGTCAGGCGCGTTGGTCTCGAAAGCGCTGACCCAGTACTTGAGTCCCGCAGTGGAGCCCAGGGCAAAGGCAGCCTTATTACTGGAGACGTCGGTCTGGTCGCCGTATTTCTCGGCCGGTTGGTAGGCCGTCCCTTCCTGGAACATGCGCTGGATCATGGTCATCGCTTCCACGGCCTCGGGGCCGTTAAAGACCGCCTTGCCATCCTTGATGATGTCACCACCACGAGTAAAGGTGTAAGTAGCAAAGTTGGACGCGCCGCCCACGTAAGCGTAGCCGCCCAGGACGTCGCCGCCCAGCGCAGTCACAGCCTTGCTCATCTCCTCGAACTCGGCCCAGGTGGCCGGCGGATGATCGTAGCCCGCTTGCTCCAGCAGCGTCTTGTTGTAGTACAGAACTTCCATGCTGCGGTTGGGCGGGAAGCTCATCAACTTGTTGTCGTAGTACGGGTTGCGGTCTCCGGCCAGGAAAGCGGGAAAGATGTCCTGCAGGTCGGCCTCGGTGAGGCCGTACTTGGCGCTGGCCACGTAGTCGTCCAGGGCCACCACGTCGCCGTTGAGGGCGTAGTCAGCGGCCTGGTTGGGATAGGCCACCGCCAGGTCGGGCGGTTCGCCGGCGGCCAAAGCGGCCATGATCTTCTTGTAGATGTCACCGTAGTAGCCGCCATACTCGGGGATGACCTTGATGCCCCACTCGTTGGTGGCGTTGAATTCATCAATCATGTCCAGCAGCACTTCTTCGTGCTTTTTGGTGGAAACGTGCCAGAAGACGATTTCCTGGCCGGTGGGGTCTATCTGGCTGATCGCGTCCAGCGGTTCGGGGGTGGGCGTGACTTCTTTGACCACCTCTTTCTCAACAACCTTGGTGACCTCTTTCGTCACTTCTTTCTGAACCTCGCGGGTTACTTCGATGGTCTGTGGGGTGCAGGCGGCCAACACCATAGCAACGACCATCACTATGGCCACCGTGCCAAACCAAACTTTGTGCTTCATCTTATCCTCCTTATTTTCTCCTGGAAAGAGTTAGGTGCACAACGAATACCTTGTTCGCCGGGATACGATTTGGATTCGCTTAAGCGCATCACCTCCCTTGGTGCCTTATGATGAAAAATTCCCATTTCCCTGGGATGGTTCACAAATAGGTTGACACTTGGCGCCGTAAGCCGCCCGGACATCAAGTGTCCGGGCTAGATAGCAGCGCCCCGTGAACGGGGCTTGACGCCAGGTGACCTGCTATTTGCCCTCGAAACT
>JAGGZG010000204.1 GCA_021162125.1 Anaerolineae bacterium | reverse complement strand
GGTTTCGAGGGCAAATAGCAGGTCACCTGGGGTCAAGCCCCGTTCACGGGGCGCTGCTATCTAGCCCGGACACTTGATGTCCGGGCGGCTTACGGCGTCAAGTGTCAACCTATTTGTGAACCATCCCAATTTATGCCTTCCACACAAATAGGCCACCTCGGGAGCGGAAAGCCCGACGATGGCCCTTTCAATCAGCAGATTAGTGGTTCGTTCCATCAAGACCACTTTCTGCTCTATATATTTTCCTCCAGCAGTGCTTTGCCCCCCGCCAGAGCCTTCAACAGGTCACGGCGTTTGAGGGCGCGTTTGCTATCGATTTCAACGGCGCCGGCCTTGTCGTCGGCCATCGCGGTCAGCGCCGCGATCCACGCTGCACTCTGGACCGGTGTGTGGCGGACGCGCCATCGCTCGACCCAGATGGGCAACTCGTCGGCATTGGTGATCCGCTGGCGGGTCACGGTTTTGGTCACGCCCTGCGATTCAAAAGTGAACTCGTATTCCTCATATTCCGGCTTGACCGGGCAAACCTGCATACACGCTCCACACTTTATGCAGTAATAGTCGGCCAACACCAGCTCACCATCCTCGTCAATGTGCAGCGCACGGGTGGGGCAGATGTCGGCACAGGCCAAACAGCCCTCGATGCACTTTTCGCGGCGCAGTTCCACCTTGCCCTGCCAGGGCTGCACGACGTGGAAAGCACCGTTGCTGGCGATCTCACACTGGCGGCAACGGATGCAATGCTCATCATCCACCACCAGCGTGTCCAGCTCCTCGTCGTAGCTGATGACGTTAGTCGGGCAGTTGTCAATCACAAAGTCTTTCCTGCTCCAGTCGAACTTTTCTTTGTCAAAGGTCGTGGACTGGATCAGGTCCGGGAACGCCTCGTAGACCAGCACCGGGTTCTCACGCTGGCCGTTGATGGTCAGCGTGATGGCGTTCTTGGGGCACGTCACCTCGCATATACCGCAAAGCACACACTTTTCCGCGTCTATATCCACCGACGACTTCTTCGCCAGCCGCCCGTCCACGATCTCACCCTCCACGTGGATGACAGCCTCTTTAGGGCAGACCAGCGGCCCGATCTGGCAACCCACACAGCGGTCCAGGTCCCAGGTCATGACGTAATGGCGGGTGATCATCGCCCTTTCGAGCACTATTTCGTGCTCATTGGCTCTCTTCTGCGTCGTTCCTCGTCCACCCATCTTGTGCTCCTCTTTCACTAAAGTAAGTGTTCGCCGCTATAGGTCAGCCGGCAGCTCGCGTAGCTCTGCAAAAGTAAAGACCGGGCCATCTTTGCAGATGTACTTGTGGCCGACGTTGCAGCGCCCGCATTTGCCGATGCCGCACTTCATCCGCTTTTCCAGCGAGGTGTAAATGCGTTCAGGGGGGAAACCAAGTTCGTCAAGCACCGGCAGGGTGAACTTAATCATCACCGGCGGCCCACAGACGAAGGACACAGTATTCTCCGCCGAAGGGGCGATCTCTTTGGTGACGGTCGGTACGTAGCCCACGAAGTGAGACCAGCCCTCCACGGGACGGTCAATCGCCTGGTACAGGTTGATGTCGTCCCGCTTATACCACGTTTCGATTTCTTCTTTGTAGAGAAAGAGGCCCGGCTCACGCGCTCCATAGATCACCGTCAAGTCATTGTATTGGGAGCGAATTTCGGGGGCCAGCAGGTGTTGGGCCAGGGCAAACAAGGTGGTGAAAGCGTATCCGCCGCCGATAATGAGGATGTTCGAGCCTTTCCAATCCTCGATGGGAAACCCGTTGCCCAGCGGGCCGCGCATGCTAATGGCATCGCCCGATTTCATCTTGTGGATGGCGCGCGTAAAGACACCGATCTTGTTGATGGTAAAGCGCACGAAGTCGCCTTCCCACGCGGCCGAGGCCACGCCAAAGGGCGCTTCTCCCTTGCCGAAGATGGAGAGTTGGCAGAATTGACCGGGCCGGTATTTGGCGAAGAATTTCTCCCGGTCTGCTTCCCTTTCAAACACGAGCTCGAAGGATTTCAGGCTTTGATCGTCGGTTTCGACGACTGTGCGCGCAATGCGCATCGGAATGGGTTTGTACGGATTGTGCATCTTGATCTCCCCTGCCTATGATTCTTCCCACGCTTGCGCGCTGCGGATGATCTGACGAATGTCCAGGTCTACCGGGCAGTAGCGCACACAACGTCCGCAGCCGGTGCAGCCAATTTCGTCATAGAGTTCCACGAAATAGGCGTACTTGTGCATGATGCGCTGGCGTACTCGTTCCGTGTTTGTAGGACGGGGATTGTGTCCTGACGCTTCCTGGGAATAGATGCGGAACATGCAGGTATCCCAGTTGCGCACCCGCTCGTTGCGCTGCGCCTCATCCACGATGTCGAAACAATAGCACGTGGGACAGAGGAAAGTGCATGCTCCGCACCCCAGGCAAGACTGTTGAATCTTGGGCCAAAAGTCGCTGTCGAAGAGGCTGTACAGCTTGTCCTTGATCCCTTCGGTCTCGAAGGGTTTTTTCATCCCGGCCGCTGCCGCGGCTTGCACCTGACGCGATTTGTCTATCTGCTTTCGGGATGCGTCCGGTAGATGACCAAAGAGAGCCTGCCCTTTCTCGTTTCGCACGTCAGCCACGTACTCGTCGCCAATGTCAATGAGCATCACATCAGCGCCGCGCTTGTCGAACGGCCCTGATCCTACCGAAGTGCAGAAGCAGGTCTCGCACGGGTCGGCACAGCCCAGGACGACGAGGGTCGTTTGTTCGCGCTTCTTGGCCCAGTAGGGGTCCTGATAGTCCCCCGTCAGGAAGACACCGTCGAGCAATTGGAGGGCACGGGTATCGCAGGAATGGATGCCCAGGATCACCCGCGAGGACACCTCATCCTCGGTAGACTCGAACTCGCCATCTTTGACGCGGAACATGACCTCTGACTGGGGTAAAAAGAGGGACTTGGGGGGATAGCGCGTGTTGGCTGCATAATAAAGATCTGCTTGCGCCGGATCACTAAGAGGTTCGAACTTTGTAAAGTCGCCCTGGCGCACTGGAGCATACACCGTGGCTTGTTCCATCCATCTTCCAATTAGCTTGGGCAGGTCTGTTTTAGGTAAGACTTTGTACATTGTTTCCTGCCTCCTAGCGGACGAACCGGTTTCTATCGTCCAGAGTAAATGCAGCAAAGGGCGGCTGCTCCTCGTCACTGGCCCCGACCTCGAACCCGTATTGCTGCACCATGTCGTAACTGAGCTTGTCTACCAGATACGTCATTTTGATGTCCATCGGACAGGCACGCTCGCAGGCACCACAGCTCACGCAACGCCCTGTCTGGTGAAAGGCGCGGATGATGTGCCATGCCTGCGTGCCGCTGGGTGTGATCATGCTTTCGGCCCAGCGCGGGGTGGTGTGATCCACAAAGCACTCGGTGCAATAGCACATCGGGCACGCTTCCCGACAGGCGTAGCAGCGGATGCAGCGCTCGGCCTCCTGGACGAAATAGGCGTAGCGCTCCTCGGGGGGCAGGGCCTCAAACTCTAGTACCGGGGCCCATGCCCGTTCGGGGTCGCCTTCGGGCAGTGGATCGCCCAGCACGATGTCTGCGCCGACCGGATTGGGGTGCAGGCACCGCTTGCACGAATCGTGCAGCACGTCCACTCGCTGAAAGCGGTGTTCCCCATCGCGGGTGGTGACGATCACCTCGTCGCCTTCTTCGACCGCCTGGAGGGTGTTCTCGCCCACCTCACGCTCGATCTTGCGCCAGTCTATGATACCCGTACAGGGCACGCCGATCAAGTACAGTTTGTCACGGTCGTGCTGGTGCTCGATGACAAGGGCACGAACGGCGCGGCTCTCGCAGCCGCGGCAGATGATGCCGATGCGCTCTTCTTTTGGCCGCCGGGTCAGATAGGCAGCCAGGTTGTTCTGGCAGAAGCCGTTGTACACCAGCTTCTCGGCCTCTTCTTTCCGGGTGATAAAGGCTGGTTGCGCCTTGAGGGGCAGCGTGCCTACCTCGAACCCGATCACCACGTCTACGACGTTTTCTTCCAGGATGCGAGCAGCCTCCTGCCGAATTGCAAAGGTGAGTTGGTTCATAGCTTTTCTCCAACCGGGATTGCTCGTGTGACCAGCCGTCTGATCGGGCCTATGGTCCGGATGGTCTCTTCCAGGTCGGCCAATTCCTGTTGAATGCGCCCGCGCTCGCTGAGGTCAATCCAGGCGAAGCGTATCCGTTCTTCTTCCATTCCCAGATAGGTTAAAAAACGCCGGAACTCGTCCAACTGGCGGCGGGCACCCAGGTTGCCCTCCTTGAAATGGCACTTCTCGGGCTGGCAGCCGCTGACCAGGATTCCATCGGCCCCACCCTGTATGGCGTTCAACACAAAGAGCGGGCTGATCCGGCCGGTACAGGGCACCTTGATCAACTTGATGTGTGGCGGCAACTGAGTATCCATCCACTTCTGGTCGGCTTCACAGTAAAGGCTGTATTGACATTGAAAGACGACGATGCGGGGTGTCCATGTATCGTTCATTCCGTCACCTCCACAACGGGGCTGCGCATCCATTCCCACAGATTTTCTATCACCGCTTCGTTCGAGAACTCATCCGGCAGCCCGATAGAGGCCGAGCGGCAACTGGCCGCGCACAGCCCACAGGCCATGCAGCGGTTGGGATCAACATGGGCCACGGTGACGGCCTTGCCTCGGAACATCACTGGCTTCTCGACCAGGGTGATTGCCTCATAGGGGCAGACCTCGACGCACAGTCCACAGGCCACGCAGGTCAGCTCGTCCACTACTGCCGTTTTGAGGAAAGTGGTGTATCCGGCTTGGATGGCTAGTTCCCTGATGGCCAGGAGGACGCCCGAAATGTGAATCTCCTGGGGGCAAGCTGAATAGCACAGGTCACAAGCCGAGCAGAGCCAGGTGGTCTTGTCCCCAAAGGCTTCCTGTTTCATGCCCATCATGGCTTTGCGGATCAAGCGCCGGGGGTTATATTCCGGCTCGAACTTGTGTTGGATCATGCACTTGCTGACGCACGTCCCACACGAATAACACATTTCCAGATGCTCGCCGCCGGGAATGGCCCGAACTTGGTCGGCAAAGGTCTCAGATGACTCGTGGCTCATCTCACACCTCCTTCCCGGTCATAGCCGTTTCGAGCTCGCGCGAGTACTCCAGCGCTTTCTCGACCTGCGGTGTCTCACGCATCCGGCGGGCACGCTTCTCCATCTGTGGGCGTAGCCGCTCTATTTCCTCTAGCAACTTTTCTTTAGGAATCGAATCCAACGTGGCCTGCATCTCGTTGATCACCCGCGCGTATTTGTCGCCCTCAGCGGCGCTGATCCACTCCACGCGGAAGCGGCCCGGCGTCATGCCCATTTTTTCAAAGGCTTTGAGCAGCCGTTCGGCACGGCGTGCGCCCACGCGCTGCCCGGTGATGTAGTGACAGTCCTGCGGGTGGCAGCCGGAATACAGCACCGCACCGGCCCCCAGACGGAAGGCTTCGTAGATAAAGTCTGCGTCCATGCGGGCCGCGCACATCACACGCAGGCCACGCTCGTTGGCCGAGTACTCGAAGTGGCTGGTCCCGGCCAGGTCGGCACCGGGGTAAGAGCACCAGTTGCAGCGGAAAGCTAGAATCTTTTCCTCCGGCTTCTCAGCCAACAGAGCGTGTATCTGGGCCAGGATCTGGGCGTCAGTGAAGTGCAACTGGGTGATCGCGTTGTGGGGACACTCGGCCACACAACCGCCGCAGCCGTGGCACTTGGCCGTGACCACATGGGCCGCCTTGCCCACCTCGTACTCGATGGCCCCGTAGGGACAGGCCTTGGCGCAGAGGCCACACTTCTTGCCTTTGGCGCTGATACAGCGGTCTTCCCAAACGACGGCCACGACCGGTTCGATCTCCCATTCTTTGGCATGGAGCACGCGCCCGGCCCGCGCCGCTGCCGCCGATCCCTGGGCCACACTGGCCGGAATGTCCTTGATTCCCTGGCACGCACCGGCCAGGAAAATGCCGTCGGTGGGAGTATCTATCGGGCGCAATTTGGGGTGGTACTCCATAAACCAGCCGCCAGGGCTTTGGCTGATGTTGAGTACTGAGCTCATTTCATCCGCGTCCGGCTGGGGGATTGCCGCCTGGTTGAGCATCACCATGTCGTACTCGCGCTCGGTGACACGCCCCAGAGCCACGTCCTCGGAGTGAACGAAGAGGTTACGTGTTTCGGGGTCTTCGGTGATCAGACTGGGACGGCCCTGGGTAAAGTGTATGTCCATCTTCCGCGCCCGGTCATAGAACTCTTCGTAGCCTTTAGAGGGAGTGCGGATGTCTATGTAATAGACAGTGATGTCCATGTCGGGGTAGGCCTGCTTCAAGAGGATGGCGTTCTTGATGGCGTACATGCAGCAGAAGTTCGAACACCAGGGGTTGAAGCGCTTGTCGCGCGATCCGACGCAGTTGATAATGGCCAGCCGTTTGGGGTTAGCCCCATCGCTGGGGCGGATCAGATTTCCAGCGGTCGGCCCGGCCGAGTTGTTCAGCCGTTCCATCTCGATTGCGGTGACCACGTTGGGGTAGCGACCATAGCCGTATTCGGGCATCACACTGGGGTCAAAGTGACTGTAGCCGGTAGCGACGACAATCGAGCCGACATCCTCCCAGACCAGCTTGTCTTCCATACTGAAGTCAATCGCCTCCAGCTTGCCGCAGGCGTCGACGCACTTGTAGCAATGGATGCAGGCATCCATGTCAATGCTATAGACGAGGGGCACCGACTGGCTCATCGGCACGTCAATTGCCTTGCGGGGAGCCAAATTCATGTCGAAGTAATTAGGCACTTCAATGGGGCAGACCTTCGCGCATTCACCACAACCGTTACAGCGATCCGCGATCACATACCTGGACTTTTCACGCAACTGCACCTTGAAGTTACCGACAAACCCTTCCACGCGCTCGACTTCAGTATATGTTCTCACATCCACCTTCGGGTGACGCGCCGCGTCAACCATCTTGGGGGCGAGAATTCATATGCTACAGTCCATCGTGGGGAAGGTTTTGTTCAATTGGGCCATCACGCCGCCGATGGTCGGCTGTTTTTCCACCAGGATGGTCTCGATCCCCTGGTCACCCAGGTCCAGCGCGGCGTTGATGCCAGCCACCCCTCCGCCAATGACCATCGCCCGCTTGGTGATAGGCACCTTGATCATGTCCAGCGGCCTGAGAAAGCTGGCCTTGGCCACAGCCGCCGCCGTCAGATCTTTGGCCTTTTCCAGAGCGCCTTCGGGGTCGTGGCCGTGGGCCCAGGTGCATTGCTCGCGGATATTGGCCATCTCCATCAAAAAAGGATTGAGACCGGCTTCAGCTACAACGGCGCGGAAAGTCGGCTCGTGCATTTTCACCGAACAGGCGGCCACCACCACCCGGTTCAGGTTGTACTTCTTAATGTCCTCTTTGATCAGACTCTGGCCGCTATCCGCACAAGCGTAAAGGGTGTCAGTGGCATGAACCACGCCAGGCAGTGTCGAAGCGTATTCAGCCACGACCTTTGGATCAATGACCCCGGCGATGTTGGATCCGCAATGGCACACGTACACCCCAATGCGCAGTTCCTCGTTTCCATTATCTCCTGCCATAACTGCTCCTCGGTTAGAGAACTCAAACGTGGGCAGGGCATTTTCATGCCCTGCCACCCACTTGTTTCAATGTTATCTCCTGGCCGGCCGTGATGCTGCTGGACTTAGCTCTTGGCTCCTATCGTCCGAGCACCTCCTCGACAGCCAGTTTGCGACGCGACCGCTGTGCGCGCCGGTCGGGAGTGGTAAGTTCGAGCGCTTCCTTGGGGCACCACTTGACGCACTGTGGCCCATCTTCCAGGTCTTCGCACATGTCACAGATCTCGGCCGTTTTGGTTTCCGGATTGATCGAGATTGCCCCAAAGTCGCAGGCCTCGACGCACCAGGCACAGCCATCGCAACGGTTCGCGTCTACGTGGATGATGCCTGTGTTCGGATCCTGAGACAGCGCATCGCGCGGACAGGCGATGACGCAAGGCGCGTCCTCGCACGTCCGGCAGGCCACGGCTGTGATCAGGATCTCCTCTGCTCGCACTGTGCGGATGCGGCTGCGGTAGGTGTTGAACTCTCCCGTCTTGACGTATGAGCAGATGTACTCGCACAACTGACAACCCACACACTTGGTAGGGTCACACGTAATGTACTGGTACTTGGAAGTTGAGGTAGGCATGGCTCTCTCCTATACTCCGATCTCTTCGGCGACGTCGTCCATCCCCAGGGCGATCAGTTTTTCCTTGGGGATTAGCCCGTCTTTGGTCCACCCCTTGGCCTCGTAGTAGAGGTCTTTCATGTACTCCAGTTCCTCCTCGCTCACCACGTACCCGGCAGAGGGCCCCTCTTTCATCGGCTCATGCATCCAGCGCCAGGGCAGGTGATCGTCCTCACGAGTCCACCCTTCGCGGATGTTGAAAGCCTTTTTGATCGTAAAGGCCCGTTCGCCGATCAGGTCCACAGCGTCGTAGTCGAAGTCCCAGCCCGTCGTGGCGTTGATCAGCTTGGCGATGGCCGGCCACGCACCCGCCCGGTCGGCTTTTCCGGTGAAGCAGCGACGGATGAACTTGCACAGCGGCAAGGTGTCATACACCGCGGCATATTCCTCGGTACTCTTGGCCAGCTTGCCCCGGGTCTCGTCAACGCTAAAGCGGTCCACCTCCCCTTTGATGTCGGGGTCGTAGGCTGCCGTCCGGTTGTGGCAGGCGCCGCGCGTGCCCACCGCCAGCCCTAGAGCAAAGGTCTTGAGCCCGCGCGCATCGTAACCGGGCGTCTCCAGCCCCTTGATGTGCATGGCCCATTTCCAAGTCTCCGTCCCTCGTTCGGCGTCAACCTGAGCACTGGCTCGTTTGGAGCCCTCAGCTAACAGATCACCGATGCCCTCGCGGTCGCGGATCATTTCAGCCAGTGTCACAACCGCCTCGGCGTTGCCGAAATTGGGTTCGAAACCCTCAGGGTATTTAGCGCACTTGAAGTCCTCTTTCGTGAAGATACCCCGCTCGAAGGTCTCCATCGCCCAGGAGATGGTCACGCCGGTGCTCATCGCGTCCATGCCGCCTCGGTCACAGATGTCAATAGTTTTGATCGCTGCCCGCAAGTCCTTCACGCCGCAGTTGGAACCGACAGCGTACAGCGGTTCGTAGTCAATGCCGGTCATCGCCCCGGCATACGGCCCATCTTTGACCTGGGACATCTGCTCGCAGGCAATGGGGCACTGCGCGCAGGCGATGGTCTTGACGTGATAGTGCTCGTGCAGGTACTCGCCGCTGATGAGCTCGGCGTACTCAAACACGCCCTGCTGGTAGTTGCGCGTGGGCAGTATCCCTAAGCGGTTCAGATTGAGCACGTTGGCCATCGTCCCCAGAATGCGATACTTTTGGGTGTGTGGTCCCTGCGCTGCCTGAGTAATGTCATAGGACAATTGCAGCAGTGCATCTGGATCTGCTACGCTAACGCCGTGCGTCCCGCGTACGGAGAGGGCTTTGAGTTTCTTGGAGCCCCACACCGCACCGTGTCCGGTACGCCCAGCCTGCCGACTGTCGTTGGTCACGCTGGCTACACGCACCAGCTTCTCACCCGCCGGACCGATAGTCGCCGAGCGAACCTGGTCGTCGCCCAGTTCCTCGCGGATCGTCTCTTCTGTCTGGAACGTTCCCAATCCCAATAGCTGGGATGCATCGCGGAACTCGACCCGGTCGTCGTCAATGAAGACGTAGACCCAATCGTCACTGGCCCCGTGAATAACGATACCATCCCAGCCGGCACGCTTGAGCGCAATCGTGAACCAACTGCTCGACAGACTGTCGCCGATAAACCCGGTTAGCGGCGACTTGGAGGCCAGGCCGTATTTCCCCCCCACCGGCACCGGCGTTCCGGCGAACATGCCATTGGCAATGCATATAGGATTGCCCGGAGAAAGTGGGTCACAGCCCACCTCGATGTTCTCCCAGCAAAGCCGGCTGGCCATGGACACACCGCCAATGTAGATCTTGTACCACTCCTCTGGCTTGGATTCGACCCAAGTCTTGCGCGTGGTTAGATCAACGTGTAGAATTTTCCCACTGTATCCATACATAATCTTAACCTCCTGCGGTTACAAACATTAACAAAATACGATCGCCATCTTGCGGCTGCGTATCCAGATCGTGGACCACCCGCCGCGCGTTGACATTGAACATGTTCGGCATCTGTAGCTCTTCGCCACCAGGCTGGATCACGTCGCCCACTAACTTCGGATAGCGAGCCGCCAAAGCCCGCACCACGTCCCGAAACGTTCCTCCCTCTTTCAACTCTATTGTTACCTCTTTTTGGCCCGTTACCTGCCGGGCCGTGCCATAGAATTCCACCACCACCTTAGGCATCTATCACTGCCTCCTCCAGTCTGATCCCATCAAATTTTAACACAACTCTGCAAAAAGAAAACCGCTCCTGTTCCCTATTCCAACTATCTTAGGGGAAGGAGTGATCTCTGTATTGATCGCAACCCGTGCCGGCGATCTCTGTACTGATTCATGAGGAGGGATTGCTCGTGCCTGAACGTTACGATGGTGGGAAGTGGGAACCCAGCGCCAGAGTAGCGATGAGGGAAACAAACGGCGGTAATGAGGGAAATTCCAATGAAAGCACAATTCGTCAACGACATTGCCACTCCCCAGCTTTGCGGATGGCCAACAAACGGCCTGAATTATACTACAACTCGCTCAAAACCGCAAGGCAAATGTGCCTGAAATCACTTATTACTTCCCGCCGTGCGGGCAACGTCCACAATTCCCCTCGACGGCATAAGAAAGCAGACGACAGGCCGCCAACCGCTAATGCCTTCCCAGAACGAGGCTGGGGGCTGCGTAGAGCAGACGTCCCTGTCTGTCACTCCACTACGAAGAGTCTTTGTCCGTGGCGAGACGCCCACGCCGCACCCGCTCGTAGAGAGTGAGGATTTCTTCCAGCAGAATCTCCCGGTTCCGCGCGTGCTCGCGGGGAGAACCCTTCCCGTAGGAAAAGAAATAGTGATCGCCCAACACCACGCGGATGTTATCCGAGCCCAACCCCAGGCTTTCGAGCAACTCCAACATAGGCGCAACGCCCACCAGCCGGTCGCGGTGACCCAAGATGACACGAAAGTTGTCCCAGCTAGTGCGCTGCACTTTCTCCTCCGCCACTCCCAGAGCGTAGAATGTCTGCGCCAGGGTGCCTTTGGGCGTGTTGGCAAAGATACGGCGATGCTCGCGTTTCACCGTGCGGCTGGCCCCTTCAATCAGGGCCTCAATGACCCGTGGGGCGAGTTTGTCTTTGAACCGATCCATGAAGTCAAGTTGCAAGCCCGCGCCAATGCCCACTCCCAGAGTCACGTAGAACCCCTTGCGCAGGCCATCGTTGTGCAGCAGTGCCGGCGCAACCGCGCACAGGCCATAGGGCTGGTTCTCCCACCCTTTCTCCGTTTTGTAGAAAAGGGCCGCGCCACCCATCGAATGCCCCACAAAGATCAAGGGCCGCCTGGACCTGCGCCCACGGTCTGCCCTGAAATGCACCAGGCCAAGCCAGAGCTCCACCGCGTGGATCAGACCTTTGGGGCTGCAATGCGCCACGCGCGGCACCTCGTCCAGGAAAGGGGTGCCCCCGAAACCATTGACGTCCGGGATAAGGGCCACCAGGCGGGGATTGGCCTGGCACACCAACGCCGGCAGATTCTCCCAGATTGCCCCGCTGCCATCCCAACCGTGGACAAAGACGATGCCTCCTTGATGCTGTTTGAGGTGCTCCCTCAGAGGAAGCGGTTTCCGTCTCGACCCGCAGGCATACACCACCCGCCAGGATAGATCGCCCAGGCCCGTCTCCTCCTGAAATTTCTGGAACGCCCTTCGGCTCAAGAACTGTTTGGCCACCAGAGTCGAGAGATTGAAGCTCAGACTCAGTAGCCCATCGCCCTCCTTACGGGCAGTTCGCCAGCCATCGGCCCAGGCCCATCTTCCCCTGCGACTTCGTTTCTTACCCACAGAGATCCCTCCACACTCATCCCTATCCCTGCTGCCTGCAATGAATCTCCGCGCTCGTATACTCTGCGTAGGGTAATCGTAGGGTTGTCGTCCAGCAAAGAAAAGCTCAATGTGGTATCATAACAATCGAAATAGGCATGGCCCATCGAAGATGATGGTCACTCTTACGGCCCTCACTTGCGTGGGCAGGTGGCTGATAGTAAGTCAGGCATGGGCCGTGCCGTCCAGCAGTCTCTTCTTCTCCTCCTTTTTTAATGAGGGCTGGGGATCGGGGTCCCCAGCCCTCGTTGCTTTTTCCCCCCATCTCAGGTGACCGGCACTTTTGCCCGAATTCTGGTGACCTTCGGCGATCGTGATGACCTAGAAGCAGCCAATTCCAGGGTAACTTGGCAAGTGCCGGTCACCTTTGGTACCCTTTTCCTGCGTCCCCTGCACGCTTACTCCAATATTACACCATGCCCCCCTTGCTGTCAAGTGGAGGTGCCTCTCGGGCGCATTTCAGTTTGGGGGCGAGTTGCTGCTGTGCTCTGGCCTCGGAGACCTCTCCCATCCCCCAGAATAAGGTTTGTCTCGTAGCGGCTGGCCGCTGTGTCGGCCTACGGCGGGCAGGGCCGCCCGCCGCTACCTCGGGGCCTGTAGGGGCGCAGCATGCTGCGCCATACGCATCAAGTTCAGGCTTACGTCGAGAGCAGACAGCCCGGCCACTCCGAGCTAAAGCTCAGGGCTGAGTAGCGTCGCCCCTTGCGGGCGACGCAGGCGTCGGGGGC
>JAGGZG010000111.1 GCA_021162125.1 Anaerolineae bacterium | reverse complement strand
GGGCCTTGCATCTCGTAGCTCGGACGTTCCACGTCCGAGCGGGTCTGAGCGACCAACACGTTACCGGGGGACTACCTGTTAACCCATCTTCTCCAGACCTGTTAGGGCAAACTGTCAGGTGACCAGAGAGCGTATTTGAAAAAACGCTTAGAGGTGAGGTACCCGGCACTTTTGGATGTGATCTGACCGCGTTTCCTGCTGAAAAAGTACTATCTTGAAGCCGTCTTCAAATGCCGGGCCCCTGAGTATGGACGATTGAAAATGATTGTAGACATTGACCGTTTGCTTGAGGAACTGAGTGACGAGACACGCACCCTCTCGATTGCCCGGCTGTACGACCTGTCGGGCCTCGACCACGAGGAGATTGAGTGCTTCTCCGCTGCCTGGCCACAGGTCCCGGCGAGCCGGCGGCGAAAGATCATCTCCCACCTGGTAGACCTCGCCGAGGCCAACTTCGAGGCGGACTTCGGCGCGGTGTTCCGCGCCTGCTTAGCCGACGAGGACGAGTTCGTGCGCACGCAGGCCATCGAAGGGCTGTGGGAAGACGAGGACATCAAATTGATCCGCCCGCTGATCGCATTCCTGCGCGACGACCCCTCGGTCGCCGTGCGTGCCGCGGCGGCAACGTCGCTGGGCCGCTTCGTCCTGCTGGGCGAGTTGGAGAAGCTCTCCGCCACGCTGAGCAATAGCGTCTGTGAGGCGCTGTGGGAGGTCATCCACTCCCTTGAGGAGGACATTGAGGTACGCCGGCGAGCCATCGAGTCCATGGCCTATTCGAGCGAGGAGGCTATGGCCGAGGTCATCGCCGATGCCTATGCCGACGACGACTGGCGAATGCGAGTAAGCGCCGTGTTCGCTATGGGCCGCAGTGCCGATCCCCGTTGGAAGAGCACCGTGCTGCGAGAGGTCACCAATCCCAACCCGGAAATGCGCTACGAGGCGGCCCGCGCCTGTGGCGCGCTGGAGGTGGAGGAGGCGATCCCCTACCTCAGGAATCTGGTCTACGATAACGATCGCGATATCCAGGAGGTCTCCATCTGGTCATTGGGACAGATCGGCGGGGCAGAAGCTCGTCGCATCCTGGAAGGCTGTTACGAAGAGGCCGACGAAATCCTGTGCGAGGTCATCGAGGATGCCCTGGGCGAGCTGGCTCTGCGGGGCGGCGAAGTGGATTTCCTGCTGTATATCCTGGACATGGACGATTGGAACGACGGGGACGACTGGCTTTAAATCAACGAGTGACAGGTAGACCGTGGCGAATCTGCTGCCCATTTTTTACACCAACATCCTACCCATCTTCGTGGTCATCGGCATGGGCTACGCGCTGGGGCGCACCCTGCGGCTGGAGGTCAAACCCGTCTCTCGTGTGGCTTTTTACGTGCTGGCACCGTGCCTGGCCTTCTCCTCGCTGATCAAGAACCGGATACACGGCGACGAACTGGGACGCATCGCGGTTTTCGTCACGCTCATCACCATCGCCGTGGGGATACTGACCTGGCTGATGGTGCGCACCCTGCGCCTGAGCCGTCCCGTGGAGAGCGCCCTGCTCCTGAGCACGATGTTCGTCAACTGCGGGAATTACGGCATCCCGCTCAACCTGTTCGCCTTTGGCGAGGCGGGGCAAGCGCGGGCGATTATGTACCTGGTCGTCTCGTCCACGTTGGTGAACACCATCGGCGTGTACCTGGCCGCCCGTGGACGGGCGACGGGCAGCCAGGCCCTGCGCAACCTGGTGAAAGTGCCGTTGATTTACGCGGTGCTGCTGGCTGGCGCGGTGAGCCTCACCGGCGCTACGATACCCGCCCCGCTGTTCAATGCGGTGGACATGGTCGGCAAGGCCTCGGTGCCGATGATGCTGCTCATTCTGGGCATGCAACTGGCGCGGACTTCCGTCACCCGTGACCTGGGGAACATCGGCCTGGCGACGTTCATCCGGTTGATCGTCGCTCCGGTACTGGCCTTCGGTCTGGCCGCCGTGATGGGCCTGCGCGGGGTTACCAGCCAGACGATGATCGTCGAGGCCAGCACACCCACAGCCGTCACCAGCACCATCCTGGCCCTGGAGTTCGACGCCCGGCCAGACCTGGTCACCAGCGTGGTGTTTCTCTCGACCCTGCTCAGCCCACTGACGCTGACGATGGTGATTGCCCTGGTGAAGTAGGATTCGGCTGATAGCAGATCACCGCGCCCAGCACAGGAACTACATCCGATGCGAACACTAAACACGAAACGCAGAACAACCTGGCCCCTGATCATCCTGACCATCGCTGCCCTGAGCCTCTTACCCACCCCAGGCCCGGTGGCGGCGCAAGGTGCAGACCAGAGCATCACTGTCACGGCCAACACCGTGAACTACGTGTTCGGCCAACGTGTGACCTTCCACCTGGAGGCCACCAGCCCCTCGCCGATCACCAACGCCGTGATTGCCTACCGGACGGCGGATAATCAGGGCACCAGTGTGTTCCCCCTGTCCTTCGACCCCGCGCCTCAGGTGAGCCTGGATCACGTGCACGAGATCTCCCGTGGTTACCTCAAGCCCTTCGTGACCATCGAATACTGGTGGACTCTGGAGAACGAGGCCGGCCAGCAGGTGAACACTCCACTGCAACGCTTCACTTACGAGGATAACCGCTTTGGCTGGCACACGGCCAGCAGCCCGAACGCCATCGTCCACTGGTACGCTGGCGACGCTACCTACGCCCAGGCCGCGCTCGACATCGCCACCCGCTCCCTGGCACGCATCGGCCAGGAGTTGAACGTCACCCTGTCCGACCCGCTGCACCTCTACCTCTACGCCAGCACCGAAGCCCTGCAAAGTGCGCTCCTGCCCCGGCAGCGAGAATGGATCGGGGGGGAAGCATTTCCAGAGCTGAACACCCTGTTGATCGCCGTGCCCCCCGCAGAGGGGTATACCCTGTTCATGCGCCGCATCATCCCCCACGAAATCACCCACATCCTGCTGCACCACGCCACTGGCGGAGCCATAGCCCGCGTGCCACCCTGGTTGAACGAGGGACTGGCCACGTTTAACGAGGAACTGCCAGACCCCGATGCGGCGCTGATGCTCCAGGCTGCCTTGAAAGAGGATCGCCTGTTACCGCTAGACAGCTTGTGCGGGACATTCCCCTCAGACGCCGAGCAGGTTCGCCTGGCCTACGCCCAGAGCGCCAGTTTGGTGCGTTTCGTGCGCGATTTCTACGGCGAGCAGGCTCTCGCTGGTCTGGTCAGTGCCTACGCCAACGGGATGTCCTGCCGGGGCGCAGTGGATCGCGTGCTGGGGCTTTCGCTGGAGCAACTGGACTCCCGCTGGCGGGCCTACCTGGGAGCACAGACCCCGCAAGCGGCTCTGTGGCGGGCGGCCGCCCCCTGGTTGTTGCTGGTCCTGGGCAGCGGCTTGATGATCCTCCTGTACCTGGACCTTCCCGCGCTGCTGCGTCGCCGGGACCACCAATCCACCGATGCGGACACCAGTCCACGGCTGGTCTGAATATCACAACCAACCGCTCCCGTAACTACTCACCGCGAGATCGGAGTTCTCTCCCCACTCTGTGCCCCCATTGTTCTAACGAAACTCTAACACTCCTCTAATGCCCGTCTAACAGAGGGTGAGTAGAATAGAGGCACAATTGCACGAGGAGGTGATGGTCATGTTTCGCACATTTGACCGTTATTTTGATCTGCGACCTTTGGAGAGATGGATTGATTGGCTGAATGCGACCTGGTGGTTCCACCTGATTCTGGGACTAACCCTGATCTTAACGGGAGTGGCGATTGTGCTTTGGCCACCTCTGCTAGCCATAATCGTAGCTGCCTTTCTGATCACCATCGGAATAATCATCATCGTCGTTGGCTGGCACATTCGGCAGGAGCGCAACCGCTACGAACGGTACAAGCGCGAGATCCTGAGTTTCTAATCCTGACCGGAGAGGGAGTATAATACCGTGAATCAAAATCAAAACGACTCAACCCGAATCCCGATAATCGTACCCTCGCAGGCCACGCCCTCAGATCAGACGATGGAGCTTGAGCCGAAAACGCAGACGGTCGCAGATGAACAGGCGGTAGAGGAGATCGGTCAAGAGGACGTAGAAGCCCTCCGCCAGGAGGCTGCCACCTACCGCGATAAGTATCTGCGGGCAGTGGCCGAGATGGAGAATTACAAAAAGCGCGTAGAGCGACGCTACGCAGACGAAGCGGAGGCCGAGCGTAAACGCTTGTTGCGCGCTTTCCTGACCGTAGCCGACAATCTGGAGCGAGCGCTGGCCCACGCCGACGCGGATGGCGCGCTGGCCGAAGGGGTGCGACTTACCTACCAGGATCTGCAACGGCTGCTGCGCCAGGAAGGAGTCGAGCCGCTGGAAACCATCGGTCAGCCTTTCGATCCGCAGATGCACGAGGCGGTAGCCGTCGTCCCCGGTGACGGCGACCAGGCCATGGTCGTTGACGAAACGCAAAAGGGTTACCTGTACCGGGGCAAGCTACTCCGTCCCGCAAAGGTGATCGTGAGCCAGCCCGACTGACCGACTCGCTACAGGAGACGATGAATGCGATCTCGCAATTATCCGACTACTACTCGGAGGTAAAACTATGTTCTTCTTCGACCCGATGTATTTACTATTTGCACTGCCCGCGCTGCTGCTGGGTCTGTATGCTCAGCTCAAGGTGCAGAGCGCCATGAATCACTATTCGCGCGTGCCGGCAGGCAAAAGTGGCGCCGAGGTGGCGCGAGCACTGTTGGATGCCAACAACTTATACGATGTGCGGATTGAGGAATCGCGCGGCTTTCTCTCGGACCACTACGATCCCATGAAACGAGTACTGCGCCTTTCCCCACAGGTGGCGCGCGGACGCTCAGTGGCTTCGGTGGGCGTGGCCGCACACGAGACCGGTCACGCCTTGCAGCACGCTACCGGCTACTGGCCACTGCAGATCCGCACCGGGATGGTGCCCGCCGTGCAGTTTGGTTCCTGGCTAGGGCCGAGCATTTTCTTCATCGGTTGGCTGATCAGCGGTTTTGCTCCCAAGCTGGGAACCTCACTGGCCTGGCTGGGTGTGCTGGCTTTCGCGGCGGTGGCCGTTTTCGCCATCGTCACCCTGCCGGTAGAATTCGATGCCAGCCGCCGGGCCAAAGCCATGCTGCAACGCTATTTCATGATAGATCAGCAGGGAATGGTCGGCGTCAACCGGGTGCTGGATGCGGCCGCATTAACCTACGTGGCTGCCGCTGTGCAGGCCATCTCTACCCTGCTGTATTACGTATTCCTGCTCTCCGGCTTCTCGCGAAGAAGGGAATAGAAATAACAAGGCGAAGGAGTAGGACGATGCCAACTTACGAGTACGAATGCACTATCTGTGGCACTCATTTCACCCGCTGGCAGCACTTCACCGACCCGCCAGTGCAGGTTTGTCCGCGCGGCCACCACGCCGTGCGCCGGGTATTCTCCCCGCCAGCCATCGTCTTCAAAGGGTCGGGCTTCTACGTGACCGACAATCGCAACAACGGTAACGAGCGGCCCAAAACCACCGAGAGGGAGGAGGGAGAGAAAGCCACCACAGCCGCCGACTGAGCCACAGCCGGCGGCATCTTTTTCCACCCCCACTTGCGTTTTTGGCCAATTTCAGCTATACTCAGTAATTGAGAAATCCGCCCCCCGCCCGGCGCTGAAGCGCCAGGCTCAGCAGCAGAAGCCTGCTGAAGCAGGCTGTGGTGGCCTCGGAGCTGCCGTCCACGTTGGCGAAGGGTGCTTCAGCACTCTTCACCTGCTCAGCCTGGACGTTCACGTCCAGGCGACGCGGCAGCAGCACCGACTTTTCTCAAGTACTGATACTTTCACGAGGTGATACTTTTGCACTTTTTACAAAGCATCCGTGGCTCGCCACTCGCCCCCCTCAGTCCCCCCCCCCGCTGCGCTCCGCTTGCAGGGGGGGAAGCCTGTCCTCTCCCCGTGGAACAGGGGGAGCTAGAGGGGGGCGCGATCCGTGCACAGCCACCTTGTGAAACTTGCAAAGGTAGTGGCTGAATGAGAGGTCTCGCCAGGAATATGCCAATGCCTGAAATCTGGTCCTGTCCTCAATATATCTACCCCGGCGGATTGTAGCGCGTGCTACGGCCATCGCGCCATGCCGCTCTGCAATCCGCTTGCCCAGGACCCACGAAGCGCTCGTGGGTTTTTCAGTTTCCCCGTTATACTCAGCGCGATTTGGTTCAGTGCAAACAGGGCGAAGCCTTCTGTATCACTCACGAGGAGCAGGCATAATGAAACCCGTAGACGAACAAATGGCCATCCTCATGCGCGGGGTGGACTTCGGCGATGAACAAATTAAAGAAGTTATGGAACGCGAGCTGCGCGAGCGCCTGGCCGAGGGGCGGCCATTGCGCGTGTACTGCGGATACGACCCCACGGCCCCGGACCTGCACCTGGGCCACACGGTCACCATTCGCAAGCTGGCCCAATTCCAGGAACTCGGCCACGAGGTCGTGTTCCTCATCGGCACGGGCACCGGCCTCATCGGTGATCCCAGTGACAAGGACAGCGCCCGCCCCCAACGCACGCCCGAGGAACTTCAGGCTCTAGCCAAAACCTACACCGACCAGGTGTGGAAAATCCTCGACCCGCAGAAGACGATAGTGCGTTACAACAGCGAGTGGCTGAGCAAGCTCACGCTTGAGGACATCATCAAGTTGGCCTCCAACTTCACCGTGCAACAATTCCTGGCCCGCGACAATTTCAGCAAACGCTACGCCAAAGGCGATCCCATCTGGCTGCACGAGTTCTTCTACGCCCTGATGCAGGGCTACGATGCCGTCGCTTTGCAGACCGATGTGCAGATCGGTGGCACAGATCAACTGTTCAACCTGTTGGCCGGACGCAAGATCATGGAGGCTTTTGGCCTGCGGCCCCAGGTTTGCCTCACCTTCCCCATCCTGGTGGGCACCGATGGCTACCTGCGCATGAGCAAGAGCACGGGCAATTACATCGGCATTGACGAGCCACCGGAGCAGATGTACGGCAAAGTGATGAGCCTGCCCGACCACGCGATGAGCAACTACTTCAACCTGGTCACCCGCTGGACGCCCGCCGAGATTGCCCGCATCGAGGCGGACCTGAAGAGCGGGAAACTGCATCCCCGTGACGCGAAGATGAAGCTGGCCTGGGAAATCGTGAGCATCTTCCACGGCGACGAGGCGGCAGACGCTGCCGAGGCCCACTTCCGCACGGTATTTCAAAAACGGGAGCTGCCACCGGATATGCCGACCCTCACCGTCACCGGGCCGGTTAACATCGTGGACCTGATGACCCAGGCCGGCCTGGCGCAGAGTAAAAGCGCAGCGCGGCGGCTGATCCAGCAAGGCGGGGTACGGCTGGACGGTGAACAGGTGAAGGACATCAACACCATGGTAGAGGTGACAAACGAGGCCGTGTTACAAGTCGGCCGGCGGCGGTTTGTCAAGTTGATCGCCGGCTAGGCGAGCAGTTCACCCTCCCACAGGCAAGCAAAAGTGACCGGCACTCCCCAGGGTGCCGGTCACTCCTGCGGGAGGGTAAGCGACCAGGTTATGCGGGCGAGGAGGTTTGAAAAGATGACAGCAGAGTCAGGGAAAGTCACAGCGACATCCCGTAAGCGTCGCTGGCCGTGGGTGGTGGGCAGCATCGCGCTCATCTTCCTGGTGACTTGCGGGGCATGCCTGAGCGCTCTGACGGTGGTCTGGCGCGGTGGACTGGGCACGGGGGGCTCCGGTGATGCAGTGGCCATCATCCGCGTGGAAGGGCCCATAGGCATCAGCAGCGCACTCAGCCCATTCGGGGGTGGGGTACACAGCGAGGAGATCGTCAACTACATCCACCACGCGGACGAGGATCCCAGCGTGAAGGCCATCGTCGTGCGCATCAACAGTCCGGGCGGCTCGGTAGTCGCTTCCGATGAAATCTACAGCGAACTGCG
>JAGGZG010000371.1 GCA_021162125.1 Anaerolineae bacterium | reverse complement strand
TGGTGATTTTCCGTGAGCTGGGTTCCCCGCAAGCGCGAATCGCCGAGAGTGCATTGGCCCGGCTGCGGGAGAAGATGGGGAAGCAGGCGTTTGCCGCAGCGCTGGCGGAATTGGAAGCCGAGGCCGGGGATTCGTCCGAAACCGAGGCCATGACGTTGGAGCAGATGGGGGATGTGGTGGTGCAGAACACGGTGGCCGTGATGACAAAGGTGCCGGAGAAGCGAGAGGAGTGGTGGGGGGCGCTGGGCCAGTTGCAGGCCCAGGCGCAGCAGCAGGGCGAGGCCGGGTTCGCCGCTTTTGCGGGTGCGGTGCAGCAGGTGGTGGAAGGGGCGCCCCCGGCGCGGGTGAGCGTGGAGTTGGAAGAGCCCTTTGCGGCGGCGTGGAGGCGGTTAGTGGAAGGGTTACAGCGGACAGGAGAGAATTCAGGTGACAGTCAGGTGACAGTCACCTCGGAGGTGACTGTCACCTGACAAGTGTAAGTTTTGTCAGTCCCCCCCGCTGCGCTTCGCTTGCAGGGGGGAGGGGTTCTTATGCAGCGAAAGGAGCGAGCAACATGACCCTACGTGTATTCAAATGCCCATTCTGCGGCTACAGGTTCCGGGCGGACCCGGAGAAAAGACGGCAGGCCGGTGAAGCGAAGATCACCAGGGGACTGGGAGCGTCTGAGCCGGCACCAGCAGGACACAAACACACCGTGGACCTCACCTGCCCCAACTGCGAGCAGGATTTCGAGGTCGAGGTGGAGAGGTGAGATGAGCGAGATGCAGGAACGCGTGGCGCAGCAGGCCAGCCTGGGCGACGAGGAACTGCCCATCGCCTCTGACCCCAACCTCAAGTTCTGGAAGGATATGGCCAAGGGGTTGCTGGGCGAGTCCATCAAGTCCATCGAGGGAACGGCCAAACAGATCATCGGCGTGGCTGGCATCCTGGAGGGGCTCTACTTCCACGCCATCGCTTACTCGGATATTCGAGGGCAGTTGGGAGGCGTGGGGCCGTTGCTACTGTATCTGTTGCCCTTGCTTCTGTGGCTGGGCAGCCTGTTGGCCGCTCTGCTCGTCTTCTTCCCCCGCACCTACACCAGTAACATCAGCTCCTGGCGCAAGAGCAAGGCTGCCTTCGAGCGCATCGTGACCTACAAACACGCCATGCTCAAAGTGGCGGGGGGCTTCCTGGTCCTGGGCGCTGTGGCCCTGTTCGCTGCTATGGGCGCCTATCTGGCAGGGTAGCGCGTCAAGCGAGCGCAATCTCTCCGGCAAACAAAAAACCCCAACCCGGCAGCGCGGACTGCCAGGTTGGGGCGGTGAGCGAAGCACCGGTGCTCAGATTGGACAAATGACGGGCGACTCCTCAGGGAACACACTCTCCTGACCAAGTCGGCAACAGAGATACATTCCCTGGCAATAGAAATGTCTGCGCTGCGAGCGCACCCGATGCGGCTCTCCCGCTCATAAAGCTCTGTCAGGTCACACGTCCGCTTTGCCCGAACCGGCGATCGCCTTTTTGAGACATCCTACAATCCCCTGCCAGTCTCGCTCAGAACAATGGCCAATGGGGATAGCTACAGTGGCTGGCAGCGTCGCCAGAAAGGTACGGAAGGCAGACGGACGATGTAACCCCTCTTCAGCCCAGTCCTTCAGCAGATGATCTGTGGGGGCCGTTGCCTGTTGAATCTGTGAGGTCACAATGCCCACAATCACGTCAGGACGGTGTCGGTGATACGTGGAACTGGAGACCACGATTGCCGGCCGGCGTTTGATACCCTTCACACCAGGAAAGTCAATCGTCACGATGTCACCCGCTCGTAAGGTACTCATTGCGTCTGTCACCCCAGCGATTGGGCCGCGTACGTCAGCGACGCCCGCGTCAAATCGGCATAGTCCTCCTCGCTCCACACATCACTTTCATCCACGATCCATGTCGTAGGAGTGCTCATCAGGTCATCCATCACCAGTTTGACCAACCGCAGACGTTCAATGGCAGGCAGTTTTTTCACGCTTGTTTCGTAGATCTGCTGGGCAATTCCTGTTGTTTGCATTATCACACCCTCCTCCGGAAGCAAGTCTTATTATGGGAAGAGTCCCCACACAATACACCACATCTCAAACCTCACTCCGGAACCGTGTTCATTGTCAATTATATCCCAAACCGGCGATTGAAGCAACACGACCAGGGTGTGCACACGTTCCCGGGTAAGCAGGCGCGCGATGTAAAAGTCATGTCTCAGGAGTCCAACTCCAGCGAGTCTCGCCCAGTCTCCCCTCCGCCAGGTAGCGCTCCACGTCCTCCAACGTACCCCGGAAGGGCCCCGGCTTCTCCAGTTTCAGCGTCGTGACCGCCGCCGCGAAGCGACAGGCTTCCTCTGGAGGCGCAGTCAGGCGTTTCCCCACGTAACAGGCGAAACAGGTATCCCCCCGCCCGGTCCTGCCCCTCAACTCCCTGGGTGTGAACGGGGCCCGGTAATCGCGCCCGTCGGCGTGCACCAGGACACCGCTGGCGTGGGTGAGCACGATCTCACGGGGGCCGTATGCGGCCAGCTCCCGCACCGCCGCCACAGGATCGGTTTTTCCAGTGAGCACCTCAGCCTCGGCGCTGTCCACTTTCAGGGTGTGGACGCAGGCCAATCCCTCTTCTTTCTCCGGCCAGTCGCGGAACACCAGGTCGTCGCCCTCGCGCACGCGGACGAACCCCTGGACGTCGAGGGCTACGGGGCCCCTCCCAGCAAGTGATTGCACTAAAGCCAGGTCCACTTCCCCGGCGATGATCGGCCCGACGAGGAAGACTTTGGCATCTACGTTCGGGATGTCCTCCAGGCGAAATGGCCCCGCGAAGCCCAGCGGCTTGCAGATGCGGCGGTCCATGTCCTCGGTGGTGTAGATATTCTCGATGCCGGACGTCTGCTCCGCCGGCTGGGCGAAAACCAGAACGCCCTCCTGTTTCAATTCGTCGAGGTAGGGGAAGTCCTCAGCTCGCAAGCGGGTAATCACCGCCACACTGACCCCGATCCGGCGCAGGGCAATCCCGCCATAATACACTGCCCCGCCTGACGAGACCCTCTCTTGACCGCGAACTACCAGTTTATCCCTGGCGAAGTGGCCGATCATGGCCACATCAACGGCAACAGGTGGTGTTATCATCGCACTGAACCTCCTCGTAAATGCTTTAGAGGGTGTCCGAGAATTCACCACAAAGGCACCAAGAAACGGAGGAGTTACTTGCTCTTTAATGTTACTTTGTGTCTTAGTGGTTGATACCTTCATCCCGACTTTTCAGACACGCTCTTCCCTATACATGGTGGATGTAGAGGTGCAGCATGCTGCGCCCTTACAGGTCGGGAGCCAGGCGCGACAGGTCCTCTCGCAGCCGCAGCAAGGCCAGGTCTTTCGCTTTGGCTTCCAGCATGACGTCGAAATCCCGCAAGCAGGCGGCCCGCGCTGCGCGCAGGAAGGCAATGAAAGCGAAAGGGTCAATGAAGTCGGCATGCTGGGTCCAGCGGGGCTGGCGTAGCCTGTGCTTCCTTCCACCGGAATCTGCGCGCTCGACGACGTGCATGGCCGTGCGCGGAGAGCTGAAGTGCACTTTGGGGCACACGTCCACAGGCCAGGTGTCCAGGCACGTGGACAGGGCCTCGATGGCATCCATCCCCTGGGGATTGTGATTGCAGAAATGGAGATGGTCGAAAACCAGACGGATGCCCGTCTCACGATGAATCCAGGCAACGTCGGCTACGGAGAAGCGGCCATCGTCGTTCTCCAGCACCAGTCGGCGACGGGCTGGTTCGGGCAGGTGCAGGTAGCGCGTGGCAAAGCGTTGGCGGGCGGCCTCCCGGTCGCCGTAGATCCCACCCACGTGGACGACGATCACGGCCTCTGGTCCTAATCCCATCATATCCAGCATTCGAGCCAGAACCGCGATAGTCCGCGCGCTTCTGACGGCCACATTCTCGTCCGAGGCGTTGAGCACGACGTATTGGGAGGGATGGAAGGACAGCCGCAGACCATCGGCGCGGGCCATCTCCCCGATGGCGGATAGCTCGGCAGCGCACTCCTCAATCTGGTTGTGAAACCGGGGCAAGTCCGGGTGAGTGAGGTAGGGGGCCAGGTCCGAGGACATGCGGTACATGGTGATCGCCTGTCGTCGCAGGTAGACGAAAATGTCGCGCAGGTAGACCAGGCTGACGCTGAGGTGGGGATTGTTCTGCCAGCGCCGGGTATCGTGAGATTTCAATCCCGGTTCGCCGAGTACTTTGACCGCAAAACCCAGCTTCATAAAACCACGTGCCTTTCCATCACGGGCGCATACAAAACCTGGTAGTGGGCTTATTGTACAGCCTGGACGGTCGCAAGTCAAGCGGCGTGGCCGGTATGGCCCTCACCCCCGCTGTCGCTTCGCTCCAGCGACCCCTCTCCCGCTTGGCGGGAGAGGGGTGGTGCGACTGTTAGGGAGCGCCGGGGTGAGGGTCAGTCAATCAAGCCCGCCGCCCAGCGTGGTGTGAAATACGCCTCCATGGAGACTATTTGCCAGGCGGGGCGCTCTGAGTTATAATCCAGACATTCTTGAAATGGGAGGCCACAGTGAAGCTTTCTATACTCGTGCCGGTCTATAACGAGCGGGAGACCATCAGCGAGATTCTGCGACGGGTGCGCGCTGTCGAGCTGGAGGGCATTGAGCGAGAGATTATCGTGGTGGATGATTGCTCCACCGATGGTACCGCTGAGATTCTGGAGCAGGAGGCCAGACACGCGGACACGCACGTGTTCACCCACGAGCGCAACCAGGGCAAAGGGGCAGCGGTGCGTACCGCGTTACAGCACGCCACCGGCGACATCCTCCTCATCCAGGACGCCGATCTGGAGTACGATCCCCGCGAGTACCCGTTACTTCTGCAACCCATCCTGGAGAACCGCTCGCAGGTGGTGTATGGCTCGCGCTTTCTGGGCGGGCCGCGCAAGGCGATGTTTTTCTGGCACATGGTGGGCAACAAGGTGCTGACTTTCATCACTAACCTGCTCTACAATACCATCCTCACCGACATGGAGACCTGCTACAAAGTGTTCACCCGCGAGGTCGCCGACAAGCTGCATCTGCACTCCCCGCGCTGGGGCTTCGACCCGGAGATCACCGCCCAGATTCTGCGGCGGGGCTATCGCATCTACGAGGTGCCCATCTCCTACACCGGGCGCGAGATGTGGGAAGGGAAGAAGATCAGTTGGCGGGATGGGTTCGTCGTGCTGTGGACGCTGCTCAAGTATCGGTTTGTGGGATGATG
>JAGGZG010000372.1 GCA_021162125.1 Anaerolineae bacterium | reverse complement strand
TGGCAGGAGCGGATGAAGGCGAAAAGACATGATGGACAGTGACAACGAGCTGATCGCGCGCACCCGGGCGGGCGATCTTTCCGCCTTTGAAAGTCTTTTCCACAAGTATCAGAATCAAATCTACCGCTGTCCGGTGGGCACGGTGAAATCGCGCCTTCACTACGCACGTAAGGCTCTGAAGCGTCGTTTCGAGAAGAACCGGCGGCTGGTCAGGGAGGTGGTCTATGAACCAGCATGATCCATCTGCAAAGAGCACCGGCCCGAAATCGGCGCAGGACCATTTTGCCAGATGTCCGTGGTGTGCCGAGGAGATGGCTGAGGATCGCGAATTAGTGGAAATGATCCAACAATCGTTATGGGACTCGCTGGCGCATCAGTCTCCCCCACCCGAAGTATGGGACAGAATCCGCGCTCGTCTGCCAGAGCGGCAGCAGGCCGGGCGGGGTGAGCACACGTTCTGGACGTGGCCCCGCCTGCTACCCAGCGCGATAGTGGTCGGATTGCTGATCGCCTTCGTGAGCCTGGTCGTGTGGCAGTCGGTGTGGCCGGGTAAACGAGGCGTTGGCCTCCTGCCGGCAACGCCTCGGACAGGCAGCCACCAGGTGGGATGGCGGGGAATAGACAAGCGAGAGCTGGCGCTCCCTCAGGAGGATGAAAGGCCCATCGCCATCGCTGCGCTGCCCGGCGGGGTGAGTACGTTTGATGCCATGACCAGCGAGGGTTTGCTCAACGTGGGCTACCTGAACCGCCTCCAGAGGCTCCCACGCCTCGAATGGAAAGAACCCCATGGCTCGAGGTCAGCGGTCACAGATGCCAATGACCCTCGAAATCCCCTGCCGTGATCCCGCAGAGACAGGGAGCGCGCATTTGCAAATGGCCCACCTCGCGCTGAGGTGGGCCATTATAGTTCTTCGCGGATTCGCGGAGGACGGCAGGCCCTCCGCACTACGACTCACCGAGGTACGCTTTGCGCACCTGCTCATCCCCCAAAAGCTGCTGTGCCGGACCAGACAGCACGATGTGCCCCGTCTCCAGCACGTAGCCCCTGCTGGCCAGTCGCAGCGCAGCCCGGGCGTTCTGCTCCACCAACAGGATCGTCACCCCTTGCGCGTTGATCTCGCGGATAGTTTGAAAGATAGCTCGCACCAGCATGGGGGCCAGACCCAACGAGGGCTCGTCCAGCATGAGCAGCCGGGGCTGGGCCATGAGTGCCCGCCCGATGGCCAGCATCTGCTGCTCACCGCCGGAAAGCGTGCCCGCAATCTGGTTCTTGCGCTCCTCCAGGCGAGGAAAGAGGGCAAAGACCCGTCGCCGGTTGGCTTCGATGGTCGCCTTGTCATTGCCCAGGCTGTAGGCCCCCATGTTCAGGTTCTCCTGCACAGTGAGCGTGGAGAAAATCTTCCGCCCCTCCGGAGCCTGACAGATGCCACGGTACACGATCTGGTGAGCGGGCACGTTGTTGATCGCCTCACCGTCGAACACAATTTCCCCCTCGCGGGGACGCAACAGTCCAGAGATGCTGCGCAGGGTAGTGGTCTTGCCCGCCCCGTTAGCCCCGATCAGGGTGACGATCTCCCCCTCCTCAACAGTCAAGGAGATGCCTTTGAGAGCGTGCACGTGGCCGTAGTAAGCGTGTAGATTCCGAATCTCCAGCAGGGCCATCATTCACTCCTCGTCTTTGCCCAGATAAGCCTCGATTACGCGGGGATTGCGTTGCACCTCGGCCGGCGTGCCCTCGGCGATTTTCGCCCCGTTGTCCAGGACGATGATGCGGTCAGAGATGCCCATCACCACTTTCATGTCGTGCTCAATGAGAAAGATGGTGATTCCAGAATCGCGCAACCGGCTGATCAGGGCCATCAGTTCATTGGACTCCTGCTCGTTCAGGCCGGCAGCCGGCTCATCCAGTATCAGGAGCTGGGGATCGGTGGCCAGGGCACGGGCAATCTCCAGCCGCCGCTGATCGCCGTGGGGCAGGTTCTTGGCCAGCTCCGCACGCTGTTCGTACAACCCCATGAAACGCAGATGACGGGCCGCCTCTTCGCGGATGCGCTGCTCCTCCTCCCGCTGGCTTCTGGGCCGCACAATGGCTCCCAACCAGCCCGCCCTGGTGCGACAATGCCGCCCGGCCATCACGTTTTCCATCACCGTCAGGTTGCGGAAAAGGCGGATAGTCTGGAACGTGCGGGCGATGCCGCGCTCGGTGATGGCGTGCGGTCGTAGGCCAACCAAGCTCTGGCCGTTGAACCATATCTCCCCCTCGTCGGGGGGATAGATGCCGGTAATCAGATTAAAGACGGTGGTCTTGCCCGCGCCGTTCGGGCCGATCATGCCCAGAACCTCGCCCTCCTCGACGTGGAAATCCAGGCGATCCACCGCCGTCAGACCACCAAAGTGTTTGGTCAATCTTCTCACTTCCAGCAGAGCCATAAGTCACTCCAGCCTGTCGCAGATTCATGCTCCCGGCACAGCCATTTCCTTGGCCAGTTCCAGCTCGCGACGAAAGCGCTGGCTGGGCCACAATCCCTCCGGGCGGACGACCATCATGAAAATCATCGCCGCGCCAAAGATCAACATTCGCCATTGCTGGATGTTCACCAACACCTCGCGCAGCAACTCCGGCAGAACAATCATGCCAATCGTGCCCACCAGCACCCCGGGGATTGACCCCGTGCCGCCCAGCACTACGATACAGAACATGATGCACGATTCCCAGAAGGAGAACGTCTCCGGGGCAATGACCGTCACCCAACTGGCGTAAAGACCGCCCGCCACCCCTGCCCAGGCCGCGCCGAGAGCGAATGCCAGCAGTTTGACCTGCACTGTGTTGATGCCCATCGCTTCTGCCGCCAACTCGTCCTCCCGCACACAAGTCCAGGCCCGCCCCAGGCGAGAATTCTCCAGGCGGCGCATGGCGAAGATGGTGAAAGCCACGAATGCCAGGAACAAGTAAAAGTAGTGCCATTGCTGGCGGAAGACGAAGCCAAAGACCCTCGGCCGGGCAATGCCCATGATGCCGTTGGGGCCGCCGGTGATCACCATATTCCCCAGCTTCTCCTTCAGGAAAGCGAGACCAGGGATATTGGCCAGGAACACGAGGCTGCTGACGTCGTTGCGCAGGGCGATGCGCACGATCTCCCCGAAGCCAATGGTCACGATGCACAGATAATCCCCCCGCAGGTGCAGGATGGGACGGCTGATGAGAATGGCGAAGATCGCCGCCAGTATGCCGCTGATGGGCAACAAGGCGAAGGTGGGAACGTTGAAATAGGTGCTCAGGATGGCAGTCGTATAAGCTCCCACCGCGTAAAAGGCCGCGTGGCCAAGCTGAAAGAGGCCCGCGTAGCCCAGGATGATGTTCAGGCTCAGGCCCAGCATCGCGTAGATGAAGAAAAAGTTGGCCACCTGGATCCAGCGGTTACTGGGCACCACGATAGGGAACAGCACCGCCACAACCGCCAGGATAGAGTATCCCCAGCGTTCATCCAGATTTCTCAGACGGGCAAAGAAATCTTTCATAAGACCCCCCTCACAACTTCTCAGCCACCCTCTCGCCCAGCAATCCCGTGGGGCGCAGGATAAGAATGAGCACCAGGATGAAAAAGGCAATGGCGTTCTTCCAGGCATCAGACACGAAGCCGGTAGCCAGAGCCTCGATGAGCCCCAGAAGCAACCCGCCTACCATTGCTCCTGGGATATTACCGATACCCCCCAGGATGGCCGCGGTGAAGGCTTTGAGGCCGTAGCTCCATCCCAGAGTGAAATAGATGCGCCCGTAGAACAGGCCAACCATTATCCCTCCGGCCGCTCCCAGCGCAGGGCCGATGATGAACACGAGGGTGATAATGCGGTTCACGTCAATGCCCATCAAGCGCGCCGTATCGTGATCCAGAGCCACAGCGCGCATCGCCGTGCCCACTCTGGTATAGTTGACGAAGAGATAAAGAGCCGCCATCAGGAGGAAAGAGATGAGCAACATAATGACCTGCATCAACGTGAGCCGTGCCCCGCCAAAGGTCCACATCACATCTGGAATAGCTCTCTTGAACGCCTCGGGAAACGTCCTGTACCTGGCACCGTAAAGGAGCATCACCCCGTTCTGCAGGAATATGGAGGCCCCCAGGGCAGAGACTATGGGCGGCAAACGACCGGCCTTGTACAACGGACGATAAGCGACCCGCTCCAGGACAACGCCCACTCCACCCACGACGATCATGACGATCAGAAAAATCAGCAGGAAGATGAGCAGATTGGCCGAGAGTCCCATGTTGACCACCAACCCCATCAGCGTGACCAGGCCCAGGTAAGCACCCAGCATGAAAAGATCACCGTGGGCGAAATTGATCAACTTGAGGACACCGTAGACCATCGTGTAGCCCAGAGCGATAAGGGCGTAGAAAGAGCCGATGGTCAATCCATTCAAAAGTTGCTGTAATAGTTGTCCCATCACCCCATCCTTACGTTTGGCCTGAACGTCAACGTTCAGGCTTAGCAGCCCAAGCGTGCCGGAAGCACGCTCCGCCGACGGGAGGGCGCTGGAAGCGCCCTTTCGCTGCTCAGCCCGGAGAGTAACTGCTCAGGCTACTTCTGTTAGCGATTGAAATCGCCTCTAGAGGGCTTGCAGCCGAGCGTCCACCTGCGTGGACGCTCCTGTCCACGCAGGTGGACAGCCAGCTTTAGCTCCTCAGGCGCGGTTTCAACCGCTGGCCTGAGTAGTAACCCCGGAGATTTATCTCTGGGCTCTAGGCTTAGCGCAGATCACAAAAAGTGTCCGGT
>JAGGZG010000131.1 GCA_021162125.1 Anaerolineae bacterium | reverse complement strand
GCCCGCTTTCAATTCCTGGTGCGCTGGGCCATCACCGGCAATTACCTGGACTTTCGCACAGTAGGCACCGGCTACGGCCTCACCACGGCAGCCATCCGGGCCACGCTGGAGGAAAAAGCGGGCGTGGGACTGCACGTGGACCAGACGAGGGAGATTTTCGCCGTGGTGCAGGCGGCGGATACCATCCTGTACTGCCTGGACAACGTCGGGGAAATCGCCTTCGACCGGTTGCTCATCGCCGAATTGCAGCGCTATGCGCGCGTGACGGCCGCGGTCAAAGGCGGGCCCATCACCTCGGACGCGGTGCTGGCCGATGCGCAGGCCGTGGGCTTGACCGGGGACTGCCCGGTGATCGTCGCCGGGCCGGACACGCTGGGCATCAGCCTGGAGGAGGAGACCGAGGAGATGCGCCAGGCGATGGCCTCGGCGGACCTGATTATCACCAAAGGCCAGGCCAATTTCTACGTGATGGAGGAATACGCCAGGCAAGCGAGCAACCGCATTGCCTGCCTGTTCAGCACCAAATGCGATCCCATCGCCACCAAGTTCGGGCTGCGGGGAAAAGTGGACGTTGCAGTGTTAATGCACTGAGCGACGGGTTGTGGTCTGGGGGTGACGGGGTTGATACAAATACGTATTGCGTGTTGCGTGTTCCGTCCCATCACGCAACACGCAACACGCCTGTTTTCACTGAGCCGCTGAGTGTATAAAAACACGATGAGTAAAGACAAGTCCCTGGTCATCGTCGAATCGCCGACCAAGGCGCGAACTATTCAGCCATTGCTGGGCAGCGAGTATCGTGTGCTGGCCTCGATGGGTCACGTGCGCGACCTGCCGCGCAAGGACCTGGGCGTGGACATCGAGCATGACTTCGCGCCGCATTACGTCACCGCACCCAAGAAGCGCGACGCGATCAAACGTCTGCGCCAGGCTGCCCGGGAAGCCGGCGCCATCTACCTGGCCACTGACCCCGACCGCGAGGGTGAGGCCATTGCCTGGCACGTGTTGCAGGTGATGCGCCCGGCGGCGGGTACCCCTGTGCACCGCGTCACTTTCCACCAGATCACTCCGGCGGCCGTCCGCGCGGCCTTCCAGGAAAAGGGTGCGCTGAACATGGCTCTGGTGGAGGCGCAGCAGGCCCGTCGCATCCTGGACCGTCTGGTAGGCTACAAGGTCAGCCCGCTGCTGTGGAAACGGGTCAGCGGCAAGGGCCTGTCGGCGGGGCGGGTGCAGACGGCAGCACTACGCCTGGTGGTCGAGCGGGAGCGGGAGATCGCCGCCTTCGTCCCGGTTGAATATTGGTCGCTGCACGCCCGCCTGCAGCAGCGCGTGACCGATCCGCTGCCTTTCCTGGCCGAGCTGTGGCGCATCGGCAAAGAAAAACCCGATCTCAAGAATCGGGGCGATGCCGAGGCCATCATCCAGGCGCTGGAGGGCGCGGACTACAGCGTGGAGAAAGTGGAGACCAAGCGCCAGGAGCGCCGGCCCCATCCGCCGTTCACCACCAGCACTATGCAACAGGCCGCCTCGCGCCGGCTGAATTCCTCCCCGGCACAAACGATGCGCCTGGCCCAGCAACTCTACGAGGGAGTGGACGTCGGCGAGGGCAGCCCGGTGGGGCTGATCACGTACATGCGCACCGATTCTACCCACATCGCGCCGGAGGCGCAGGCGGCAGCCCGTGAGCTGATTGCCCGCATCTGGGGCGAGGATTACCTGCCGCCGCGCCCGCCGCAGTACAAGACCAAAGTCAAGTCCGCCCAGGAGGCCCACGAGGCCATCCGGCCCACGGACGTTAACCGCACACCCCGCGCCGTGCGCCCGTACCTGGACGAGAAGCAAGCCGCGCTGTACGAACTCATCTGGCGGCGATTCGTGGCCAGCCAGATGGCCCCCGCCGTCTACGACGTGACCACCGCGCTCATCGTCACTGCGCGGGATGGACGGTTGCCGTACCTGTTTCGCGCGCGGGGACGGGTGTGCCTGTTCGACGGTTTCCTGAAAGTATACGAGGAGACAGATGACGAGGGGAAGAAGGGCGAGGAAGAAGGGGAGCTTCCGCCCCTCAAGGCAGGTGAGCCGCTGGACCTGCTGGAACTGATCCCGAAGCAGCACTGGACCAAGCCCCCGCCGCGTTACACCGAGGCCAGCCTGATCAAGGCCCTGGAGAAACGGGGCATCGGGCGACCGTCTACCTACGCCGGTATCGTGCGCACCATTAAAAAGAGACACTACGTCGAGCGGCAAAAGCGGTATCTGGTGCCCACTGACCTGGGGTGTGCGGTGCTGGACCTGTTGGTCGCCTTTTTCCCGGACCTGTTCGACTACGGGTTCACCGCGCGCATGGAGGACGAACTCGACGACATCGCCAACGGCAAACGAACGCGACTGGCCGTGTTGAACGCTTTCTGGGCGGCCTTCGAACCGCAGTTACAGCGTGCCCAGGCGGAAATGCCCCGCGTTGAGGTTCAGCGCGAGCCGCCGCAGCCGACCGGCGAGAAGTGCCCTCAATGCGGCGGCGACCTGGTCCGGCGGCAGGGGCGCTATGGGCCCTTCGTCGGCTGTGCCAACTTCCCGAAGTGCCGCTACGTCCAGCGCCAGGCCCCGCAGAAGACGGGCCGTCAGTGTCCGCAGTGCGGCGGCGACCTGGTGATCAAACGGAGTAAACGCGGGCCGTTTGTAGGGTGCAGCAACTATCCGGCGTGCAAATACGTGGATCGGGAGGCATCGCGCGAGCTGTAGGCCCTCTCCCCACCCCCTGGCCCTCCTTCGACGCGCTCACGACGAGGCATACCGCAGAATCATGGGGGACGATATTCTCAAAAGGGGAAGTTGTTTCTTCGGAGCACCGTTCAGGAGGGTGTTAACCTCCCGCAGGATTGGAAACTGCGGGAGGTTTCATTCTGAAGCTGGGGTTGCGCCTGAATCGAGAATAGGGTAGAATGGCAGCGGACAGTTTTAGGTTTTGAGGGAGACGATGGGCTCTGAACAAAGAGAACGCAAATGTGCCTTGGCCGTCAGCCTGGGGTTGGCGGCCAACATCTTGCTAGCTGTACTAAAAACCACCATTGGCATTTGGGGCCACAGCCCCGCCCTGCTCGCCGACGGTATCAATTCTACATCCGATGTGGCTTACTACATCGTGGTCAGCGTGTTCATGCGGCTGGCCCGTAAGCCGCCCGATCACGAGCATCCCTACGGTCACAGCCAACTGGAGAGCATTGGGGCTCTGGTGGTGGGCTCGTTTGTCATCGCCACGGCCACCGCCATTTTCTGGAACGCGGTCAATAACGTGTATAACCTGCTGGCTGGGCAGAGCGATTTCAGCGGAGCCATGGTTGGCGCTTTGTGGGTAGCAGTGTTCACCGTGATCCTCAAACTGGTGCTGACCATCCTCACCCAGCGGATCGGTCAACAGACGAGGAACGCGGCAGTGCTGGCGCTGGCCTACGATCACCGTAATGACGTGTTCTCCGCCTCGGCGGCTGTCATCGGCATCTTTCTAGGCCGGATGGGCTATCCGTGGGTAGACCCTCTGGCCGGGGCGCTGGTCGCGCTGGTGATTCTGCGCACGGGCATCGAGATATTGCGCGAATCCTCTGCGGACTTGATGGACACCGTACCTGGCCAGTCGCTGGCTCGGCAGATCACAGAATTGCTCAGCGCCATTCCAGAAGTGAAACAGGTTGAGGAGATCCACGCTCACCGCTTTGGACCATTTCTGGTCGTCAACGTCACCATTGGCGTTGATGGCTCGTTGAGCGTGGCTGCCGGTGACGAGATCGCCTCTCAAGTGGAGCGTACCCTGTACAAACACGTTAAGTTCCTGCGCCGGGCTTACGTCCACTATCACCCGGCCGACACCTCACATCCCGCCGTGGCCACATTGGGCGATGGCGAATAGCGCCCCTTTTGCCTACGCACCTGTGGCCTCACGCTCCAGCCCCTCTCGATCTACCACGACAATCCGCCCTCGCTCGCGGCGGACCAGACCTTCGTCAGCAAAAGCGCGCAGCGTGCGCCCCACCATCTCCCGCACGGTGCCGATGTGCGCGGCAATCTCTTGCTGCGTCCAGTGTTTGGGTGATAGTGTGCCCTCGGCGTGGGCCAACAGGAAACGCGCCAGACGGGTGCGCACTGAGTGCAGGGCCAGGTCCTCCACCATGTCGCTCAGGTGGCGCACTTTAGCTGCCAGGCGTTCCAGGACGGCCAGCGCCACTTCGGGGTGGTCGCGCATGATCCGCCGGAAGTACTGGCAGTGGATGCTGTAGAGCCTTGTATCGGTTAAGGCGTTCACGGTGGCCGGATTGGATCCACCATCCAGCGCCGGGACGAGGTTAAAGGACTCACCAGGCCCGAGATAAGCCATCACGTGCTCGCGTCCTTCGAGCGACAGCCGGCGAATCCGCACCACGCCCTGGGCGACGAAGTACACTGCCTGGCAGGGATCGCCCTCCGATACAATCATTTGGCCAAGTGAGAAAGTGCGCTCGTGGACGTAGGGCACAATTTCCCGCAAAGCATCGTCGTCGAGCCCGGAGAAGAATGGCCACTGGGACAGGGTCTGCACCGTGATAGTCATCAGCGACTCACCACTGGAATTTCCTCAATGCACTTCTTTTCTGCGTTCACATTCGACACTCTTCCAGAAGTACCATTTGGGCACCACCAGACGCAGGGGATAGCCATGTTCGGGGGATAGAGGGGCATCGTTGTAGCGATAGGCCAGTAGCCCGCTGCTTCTGCCTCTCGCCTCAACCGCTCGTACAATGTTATCTCTCGGAATAGGGCCTACTCGTCGCAATTACGACAATCCTGTTTACATTATACACCACATCACCCGAAAGCTCAAAAACGCTTCGTGATTTGACAGCCGTGCCATTGTGCTATATATTTAGTTCGTCTAACTAATTGCTAGAAGGAGAGAACACGATGGCTGACGAATCGGCACTGGCAGAGGAAAGGTTGCGGAGGTAAATGTCCTGTTCAGTCAAAAGGAGAGGGAT
Source organism: Anaerolineae bacterium (assembly GCA_021162125.1). Taxonomy (GTDB): domain Bacteria; phylum Chloroflexota; class Anaerolineae; order JACIWR01; family JACIWR01; genus JACIWR01. The sequence goes on along the minus strand of JAGGZG010000131.1, from coordinate 205 downwards.
GCATGAACAAAAAGAGGTCGGTCATCAAAGACCGTCTGGCCTACTGGCTCTCGGTCTTGTTCGACAGCTCGATCCTGGCCGTGCCGGTGTTCCTGGGCGTGGCCTGGGCCGCGACCGGGTCGCTGCTGGCCGCCCTGGGTTGGAGCTCGTTGGCACTGCTTTTTGCCGATGGTGTGCCGCTGGCCTACTTAACCCTGGGCCGGCG
>JAGGZG010000186.1 GCA_021162125.1 Anaerolineae bacterium | reverse complement strand
GTCAAAGACCACATCTCGCACCCAGTGCGAGCGGTTCTCAATGGTCCAGTGCTGACGGGCCAAGGCGAGGAGTTGGGCTGCGGAGGCGCGTTGAGGGGGAAGGCTGGTGATGCCGTAGGTGATCTCAACAGTGACGGAGCCCGAGCGCTTGAGAAGGCGCTGGCGCACCAGGCGGAACACTTGAGCGACCCCAGGCCAGTCCAGGTAGTCGTTGAGGGCTGTGGTAGCTTGGAGTTGCCGGACCTCGATGCGTCCATGGGCCAAATCGTAGGTGCACGCCTCAGGCCAGGTCTCATCCCTGGTCTGGGGTGGCGGAGAAGTGAAGAGGAGTGCGATATCCTGGCGCAGGCTGGGCTGGTTGTGCTTCACGACGAATAGGTAGTCGGCCTTGCGCTCGATCAATGCTTGCGCCACGTGACGTTGGGTCAGCAACGCGTCACCCGTCACCACCCAGCCCTCAATCATCAGACGGCGCAACAAGTCGTCAAACGCCCCGATCTCGTTGGTCTTGTCACTCACCGCTACCTGTATCAGTGTCATACCCAACTGATGCCCAATAGCCGACAGCAGGTGCCCATCCACCGCCCCCTGTTTCTGGCTGCCCCGCAATGCCTTCCCATCAATGGCCACCCCGTGCAGTGCCGCGGGCGCTGCCAATACCTCCAACAGTTGCTGCACCCACCTGTATACCCGTGCCTCTAGCTCTTCCCAATCCACCGCCCCTAGCACACGGTACCACGTCGCCTGGCTCGGCGGACGCGTCCACCCCATTTCGAATCGCTCGAGATAGCCCTCCCCGTAGTCCGCTGCCCACTCCGAAATCGCTAGAACCGTCTGACGTCCACTTAACAGCGCCACACACGCTAAACTCAACATCGCCCCCAACGGGTGTCGCCGCCCCTGTGCCCGCCGCGGGTCTGGTACCTCTGCCAATACCGCGTACAGTGACGGAATCCCTTGCTGTTGCTTCCTAGGCATCGGCGCAACTCCTTGCTCTCTAGTTGCCCCGACTATCTCCCCTTTTCCCCTCCTTGTCTAGAATGATAAAGCCCTGATGCAGACAACGCAGCCCCCTGCAAACCGAAGTTACCCAAATCGGCCCGCCGCGCGCCTCACTTCTCTATATTGGCGGGGTCCTGCTGGCGCACCAGCTCACGGGCCAGGTAATCATCAAGCAGCTCCATCTCAAACTCCTTCGCCATATCGGTGGCCGTGATCTCGTCGGTCTCGCTGGAGATCAGGACGGAGCCGAAATACCCCGGATCGAGGATCGTGACCTGCGCGCCGTACTTTCTCTTCAGCGCATCCAGCTTCTCCCAATTGTAGTCGTAGTGTGCCATGCAGCAGTCGAGGTTCACTGTTCCTACGGCGTAATCCCGATAGTTGGTGGTGGTGGCGAGGACCTGCCCATAGGGATTGCGAATCTCGGAGGGCAGCCCGGCGACCGCCGACACGAAGTGCGCGCGGCAGGAGTACGCCCACCAACTCTGAACCACAGCGCCGCCGTGGTACATCGACGAGAAGATCAGCAGGTCGGGCTTGGCTTGGGTGTATTTCTCCAGCAGCGGGGCAAAGCCCAGGTCGAAGCAGATGATCCCAGCGACGGTGCCGAAGTCGCACTCGATGATCGGGGCGTCCTTGCCGCATAGGATCCCCGCTTTGTCGTGCTCCTCCTCCATCACCGGATGGTTCTTGTTGTAGATACCGGCGACGTCGCCCTGGCGGTCGAGGAGCACGATGGAATTGCGCCAGGAACCATCCGACATCTCCCTGACTGCTGCGTAGACGACATAGCTGTTATTTTCCCTGGCGGTCTGGGCGAAGAACTCCTGAATCTGGTTCCCGCGCTGGCGATAATAGGCCATGCGCTTCTCCAGCGAGAAGCCCTCGGGCGCGGGGCGGTCGCAACACTCGGGGACAACGATCAAGTCGGGCTTGTCCGGTAGGACCTGCCCCAGCTTTCCGCGCCAGAACTCCATCATGAAATCGACCACCGCCTGTGGTTTTATATCGGGAGGGACCCGTGGCGGCCTCGGCGCGACCGTCGCGATCTTGACGTAGCGGCTCATGCTAAACCTCCCCCACTGCTCATAGCGTTTGCCTCTGGTTACCGCGACCAACGCTCGTGGACGGGTGGTAGCTGCGGGAAAGGCGCATGGGGCTCGCGTTGATACCAATAGCCGACCGAGGCAATGTCATCCGTCAGTGGCTCGAAGGTGCCGTTGGGCCACCAGCCGAGGGCCTGGATGGTCACCTTGAGATTCTGTTTGAAGCGGATGGGGTCCATGATGTGCCAGCGGTAGAGGCCGTGTCTCGGCACCTCGCCTGGCTCGTGGCGGTAGAGGGGATAGCCCAGGTAGGGCGTCGAGTAGGTGGTTGTGCCTTGGCCCTCGACCTCGAAACACCAGGCACCGCCGAAGTAGTCCTCCGTGCCGGTGCCACAGATGGTGGGATACTTCACGTCGCCATCCAGGTAGAACTTCACCTCGCCCTCACCCCACCAGCCGTTAGAAAGCTGCGTCCAGGCCAGGAATGTGCCCACGTAGTGCCCCTGACCTTGCACGCCATCCAAG
>JAGGZG010000079.1 GCA_021162125.1 Anaerolineae bacterium | reverse complement strand
ATCCAATCCCCGGGAGCGCTGGGCGTCGATGATTGTCTCTGCCTTCACCCGCATCTGGGGAATAATCTGCAGGGTGGAGACAATCACGTAGATCAGAGGGGACGGTAAGCCACGGCGGGCCAGGTCGGTCATTAGCGTGCTGGGGTGCGTGCTCAGGAGAAACACGAGGAAGGACGCTACCACCACCAGGATTCGAGTGGCGGTCAAATAGGCGAATCCCACTCCCTCTGCTTTTACCGAGAAGATCCACAGATTGACGAGAACGGTTTGCCCGCCAGGGTAGAAGAGACTCTGCATCACAAACAGGAAGCCGAAGAAGGGCAGAAGTAAGCGCAAGGATGTGCTCACAAACTCACGCCATATACGACCCCAGAAGCTTAAAGGTATGAGAATCAAAATGAAGATGGCTGTGGCCAAATAATAGCCAGGACCGAGGAAGGCGATCAAAATCAAGGCAAAGGTCAAGACCAGCTTGGTGAAAGGGTTTAGCCGGTGCAAGGGGCTATCCCGATCGATATACAAGAATAATCGCTCACGCATCGCTGCTCCTCTCCTATCGTCAGAGGCGATCTTGTCGGGGGAGGCTCCGCAGAGCCTCCCCCACGGCCTACCTAACGTTCTCCGCCCGAGGGAAACGGGACAGATAGCGCCCGGCGAGGCCTTTCACAATGGCGAAAGCCAGGAGAGCCGTAGCGATCTTGTCCACCGGTTCCACCAGGAAGTTGGTGCTGAGAACCGAGGTGATCAAGCTCTTGCCGGTAGCCAAGAGATAGGCGGTGATGAAAGAAGAACCGCTGGCGGTGATGCCTCCGTAGAGATACACAGCTATGGGGGTGGAGACGATTGCCGCAGTCAGGGCGATGAGGAATCCAGCGATGACCACCTTCCACCAGGACTTGAACAGGCCGAAATTGGCACACCAACCAGCCACAAAGCCGATGAAGAAAGCCACAGGGAACCAGGGGAAAGCATTGGGATCGATGATCAGACCCCAGATGACGTTGGAAAGGGTGCCGGTGAGTGCTCCTGCCCAGGGGCCGCAGATCGCACCCACCAGGACTGTGCCGATGGAGTCGAGATAGACCGGCAGTTTCAAAAGGGCCACGATCTCCCCGATCACCACATTGATGGCGATGGCCACCGGGATGAGCACCAAAGTCATCGTGTTGAAATCTTTCTTGATGGAATCAATCAGTTTCATGACGTTCCTCCACTTGAAGCACAGGATAGCGACCGTTCACGATTGGTGTTCTTACGCACATCTTTTTCCGATAATCACCCCCTTCCTACACGCCTTCGGAAAGTCGCCACGCATCAGTCTGGGTGGGCCCGGCAGAAATCTTCGATGCGCTGCAGGAACAGCTCAATGAAATCCCGAGCCCTGCACCCCAGAGCCACCTTCATGTTCGGTTCCTTATTCCACATGCGATAAAAATCTGCGAATGTTTTCCCCATCGAGACCCCGCACCCGATATCCACATCCACGTAGAGCAGTTTGGTATCAACCAGTTGTGGGGCAAAGGTCAGCGCCAGGGCCAGGGGATCGTTGATAACGCACCCCTCGATGGATTGGTATTCGTCGTGGAACTCCATGTAGAACCGCGTGGCATCGGCGATGAAGTGGGAGATGGGGCTCTCAACCGTCAGCAGCCGGTCCACATCGGCCCGGGTCAAAATCGCCTGATAGGTCACGTCCAACGGGACCAATGTGATCGGCATCCCCGAATGATAGACGATGTGGGCTGCGTGGGGATCGAAATAGGTGTTAAATTCTGCCAGCGGCGTCGTGTTGCCCCACTCGCGGATGGCCCCGCCCATGATGATCGTTTCTTTCACCGCAGAGGCTACACGCGGTTCCCGGCGAATGGCCATAGCGACGTTCGTCAGAGGGCCGATCGCGACAAGGGTGATCTCCCCCGGCGCCGCCATGATCATCTCGATGAGAAGGTCCACGGCGTGTTGGGGTACGACCTCGCGGGTGGGAGACGGTAAGCTTGCATATCCCATCCCCGTCTCCCCATGGGTCTCTGGAGCCAGGAGGGCTTCCTGCACCAGCGGTATCCGCATTCCCTGGGCCACCGGGATGTCGCCAGCCCCGGCCAACTCCAGGATTCCCAGTGCATTCCGTGCCCCCTGTACTGCGTCGCAGTTGCCGCTGACCACGGTCAGTGCCTCCAACTGCAATTCCGGAGAGGCCAGAGCCAGCAGGATTGCCAGGGCGTCGTCAATGCCTGGATCCGTATCAATAATCACCCGCTTCTTTTCCATCTCCATGAGTCTCCTTTACCCTGGGTCTTTTTTGCTTCAGTTCCTGGGGGGCTTTGACCTGAAAAGCACCCACCTACCGAATTATACCACGACTTGGCAGGATAACCAACTCAAAGGGGCGCGAGAGAGCGAGACCCTCGCGCCCCTCGTACATCGCTGTGAAGTCGGTCTGGTGAGTCAATCAGCTTCAGCGCCGGCGGCGCTTGGTATACAAATCCAGCATCACCGCGGGCTGGGAGCCCGACCTACGAGTGTTGCGCCAGAAACTGCTTGACTTCCCGGCGGGTGGGCAGCGAAGGTTGTGCACCCAGCCGGGTCACGGCCAGCGCACCAGCGGCATTGGCGAAACGCACCGCCTCCGGTAGCGGCTGCCCCTCCGCCCGGGCCACCGCAAACCCGCCGACGAAAGCGTCCCCTGCTGCCGTAGTATCCACCACCTCCACTGAATACCCTGGCACGTGGATCATTCCCCTGGCGTTGGCCAGCAGCGCACCCTGTTCGCCCAGAGT
>JAGGZG010000040.1 GCA_021162125.1 Anaerolineae bacterium | reverse complement strand
GTCGAAGGGGCGGGGGGGACTGAGGGGGGGCGAGTGGCTTGTATTTTACCCTGTTTTTATCAAACTGGCAACCATGAATTTGTCGCTGTTCAAGGGACACTGAAAACAGAACTTTCTTCCATTGAGACTTTACGCGAACAGTGAGGATCTGGCACTCAAGCTCGTGGAGACCTTCCGCGCCGTCCAGGATGATCCCCGCTGAGAGAATGTCCGAGAATTCACCACAGAGGCACCAAGACACCAAGAAAATAGAGGGGTTACTCGCTCTAGCGTTACTTTAGTGCCTTTGTGTCTTGGTGGTTGGATACCTTTATCTCGGCTTTTCAGATGCGCTCTGATGGCCGCAGGGCATTACACACCACTTACAGGGTGCATTTGTGCTTTTCATTCGGAGATGGTATAATTAAGATCGCCACTGACTGGGCATCAGCAGTGAGCACCACTGAAGCATCACAACTCTAGTCGCTTGGATCGCGGTGCGACCGAGACGGCGGCAATAAAGTACGGCTGGTTGTGTGGACAACGAGTATTGCTCCAGCGTTAACCACACGTCGTTGATTGCCCCCCGAGATGCACCGGGGGGCTTTTTATGTTTACGGACGATCACGGACAGGAGGTTCAAGCTATGAGTATGAAAGAGACAGAACGCCCCCTTATCGCTGGGCTACGGCTCAGCACCCGGGACTTGGCAGTGGCCGGTATCTTCGGTGCCCTGTCCATCGTCCTGGCAGTCACGCCCCTGGGGATGATCCCCGTGCCCAACATGTCGGCCGCGGCCACGACCCTGCACATCCCGGCAATCATCGCCGCCATCATATCGGGGCCAGTCGTAGGAGCCGTGGTGGGCTTGATCCTGGCCATCACCTCCTGGTACTACTACAGCGCCATTTTCCTGAACTTCATGGGGGGCAACCTCATCTTCGCCCTCGTGGACGCCTTTTTGCCCCGCATTCTGATCGGCGTCCTGGCCTATTACGCCTTTCGCCCTCTGCGCAAGTGGCCGGCAGTAGCCGCGGGTGTTGCCGCGCTGGTCGGCACGCTGACCAACAGCATCGGGGTGCTGGGTCTGCTGCTCCTGTTGGGCACAGCGGACGCGGCGGCGATGATCCCTGTGATACTGACCAACGTGCCTTTTGAGATCATCCTATCCATCGTTATCACCATCCCCGTAGTGGCTGCTTTGCGAGCTGCCTGGGGAGCCCAAATCGCCGGCGTGCGAGATTGAGGTCCAGTGCGTCCATTCATCGAGATCGAGAACCTCAAATACGTCTACCCCTCTTTCATCCCCCCGCACGCGGGAGGACAGAGGGGGGGCGGGGGCCAGATCGTGGCCCTGCGCGGCGTGAATCTGACCATCGAGCAGGGGGAGTTCGTGGCCCTGATCGGGCCCAATGGATCGGGCAAATCCACTCTGGCCAGGCACCTCAACGCCCTGCTATTGCCCACAGCAGGCGCGGTCTGGATTGACGGGCTGCGGACGTCGGATGCCCATAACGTGTGGGCCGTGCGGCAAAAAGTGGGGATGGTCTTCCAGAACCCCGATAACCAGATCGTGGCTACCACCGTAGAGGAGGACGTGGCCTTTGGCCCCGAGAACATGGGCCTCCCCGCCGATGAGATCAGGCATCGCGTGGACGACGCCCTGGCCGCCGTTGGACTATTGGATTACCGCCAGTATCCCCCGCAAATGCTCTCCGGTGGTCAGAAACAACTGGTGGCCATCGCCGGGGCGCTGGCCGCCCGTCCGTCCTGCATCGTGTTCGACGAACCTACTTCGATGCTCGATCCCGTGGGTCGCCGGCAGGTGCTCGACACGATCCGGAGGCTAAACGCCGAGGAAGGGATCACCGTCCTGCTGATCACCCATTCCATGTCCGAGGCGGCAATGGCCCAACGGGTATTGGTCATGGAAGCGGGTCGCATGGTGATGGACGGCCCACCAGCCATCGTCTTTGAACGGGGGGCACGGTTACGGGCGCTGGGCCTGGATCTGCCCCCCATCGTGGACATCGCACAGAGGTTGCAAGCCTGGGGACTGCCGCTGCCCCAAGGTGTACTCACGGTTCAAGATATGGTGGATGCGTTGTGTTGATCCAGGTGGAGAATCTGACTCACATCTACAACCAGGGTACGCCTTTTGAGCGGGTGGCCCTGCGCGAGGTGAACCTGGAAATCGAGGCTGGGGAGCGGATCGGCATATTGGGGCCGACGGGCTCTGGGAAGTCAACCCTGGTGCAACACCTGGCTGGCCTGCTCAAGCCGACGGCTGGCCGTGTGCTGTTGGAGGGGACGCCCATCCACAGCAAGGGAGCCACAGCGCGCAAACTCCGTTTGCAAGTGGGTCTGGCCTTCCAGTACCCTGAGGATCAGATTTTCGAGCAAACCGTGTTCCGCGAGGTGGCTTTCGGGCCACGTAACCTGGGGCTGGATGAAGCCGAGGTCGCGGCGAGGGTGAATTGGGCTCTGGAGATGGTGGGACTGGACCCGGTGGCCGTGGCTCAGCGAATGCCCTTCACGCTGAGTGGGGGTGAGATGCGGCGCGTGGCTCTGGCGAGTATCCTGGCCATGCGCCCTCGGGTGCTTATCCTCGACGAACCAACGGCCGGGCAGGACCCACAGGGTCGGCGGGCGCTGCTGGACAAAGTGGGAGCCTGGCAGCGAGAAACAAACATGACTCTGATTGTAGTGTCCCACGCTCTGGAAGACCTGGCCCGCCTGGTGGAGCGGGTGATAGCGCTGAGAGAGGGTCGGGTGGTGGCCGACGGGCCAACGCGCCAGGTGCTGAGCGACGTCAAGCTGTTGCGCGCTATCGGGTTGGACGTGCCGCAGCCGGTCGCGCTTTTGCAGGCCCTGAGACAGGCGGGTAAAGAGGTGCGCGTTGACCGATTCCTACCCGCCGAGGCCGCCTCTGAGATTGCCCGCGTCTGGGGCTTGCGGGGGAGTGTCACGTGAGCGCGCTTCCTATTGGCATGTATGTGCCTGGCAATTCGATTTTGCACCGCCTGGATCCCCGCGTCAAAATGGGCGCGACGCTGGTGCTGATGATGATTCCCTTCGCTGTGCACGGACTGTGGGGCTACGTCGCGCTCTCCACTTTCGTCGTGACAGCGGTTCTCCTGTCCGGTGTGCCCCTCGGTGCCTTGTTGCGCACCCTGCGCACGGTGTTCTGGATCGCGTTTCTCATGTTCTTCCTCTACCTGTTTACCACGCCGGGGGAACCTCTCCTGGCCCTGGGAAGCATTGCCATCACCCGCCAGGGGCTATTGGCGGCTGTGGCGCAGATTTATCGTCTCTGCCTGCTGGTTACCGTTGCCTCGCTGTTGACTTTCACCACCTCGCCCATCCACCTGACCCACGGCCTGGAGGCGATGCTGTCCCCGTTGGAACGGGCCCGGCTGCCGGTGCGCGAACTGGCGATGGTGCTCACCATCGCGTTGCGCTTTGTGCCCACCCTCCAGGAGGAGATAGACAAAATCGCCAAAGCGCAACGGGCAAGGGGCGCCGATTTTCGTACCGGCGGGCCGTTGCGCAGAGCCCGGAATCTGGTTCCGATTTTCGTGCCCATCTTTGTCTCCGCCTTCCGCCGCGCCGACGAATTGGCTACGGCCATGGACGCTCGCGGTTTTCGGAGTGCGCTCCACCGCACCCGAATGCGGAAACTGCGCCTCGGTTCCCTGGACCTGCTGGCCACGCTGATCGTGATGGGACTCGTCTTGACGGTTATCTGGCTGGGATAAAAACCTCCCGCAGGTTCTGCACCTGCGGGAGGATAATCTGCATCAGATCCCGCGTCAGAAAGCGGCCCGTGTTGCTCGTCCCACCGGCCAGCAGGCTGCCCCAGGTGACCGTCACCTCCCAGGTGACGGTCACCTATTCTACAACCAGGTAGATTAACCCTGTAGGATCCTGCGTCTCCCCGGTGAAGCGGCGGTTGTTGTCGCTCATTCCCCCGGCCAGCACCGTACCGAACGGCGCATAGCGGTTAGGTGTCCACTATCTGCTGCGTGGCGGCGTCTACCACCAGGCGCGCGGAGCCCAACCCGTCCGTGGTGTAGCCCAGCACCTGGCCGGTGAGCAGGTCGGTGCGGGCCAGGTGCGTGTGCCAGTAGCCGTAGGCATACGCGCCTTCCATTCAGCACCTGCGGCGTGGTGGTGGTGACGTAGTTCGTCCTCGTCAGCGTGTCCGACCCGCCGGGACCGGTGGCGGTGAGGCTCACCGTGTAGACGCCGCTGGCGGTGTAGACGTGGGTATGGGTGACGGCAGCCGTGGCGCTGGTGATGCTATCGCCGTAGTCCCAGAGGTAGTCGGTCACCTCGCCCGTGGTGTTGTTGGCACCGTCAGCGGCGCGCTGCCCGATAGCGGCCCGGCGGTGAAATCGGCCACTGGCGGCGGGATGAGCTAAGCCAGTGTTCCCGTTATCTCACGACAGTCACTGCTCAGGCTACTTCTGTTAGCGATTGAAATCGCCTCTAGAGGGCTTACAGCCGAGCGTCCACCTGCGTGGACGCGCCTGTCCACGCAGGTGGACAGCCGGCTTTAGCTCAATGGCACTAACTTTTGCGTTCATAGAGGCGGGAGCGCTCGTTTTCAACCTCTCCTCACCGTGGCGAAAAGTTAGCAGCATTGGGCTCCAAGCCTGCGGGAGGATTCTATTGCTGATCTCATTATCAGTACTTGGGAAAAGTGAGGAGCAGGCGTTCTCTAACGCCGCTCCCGGTCCGCGCTAGAGAGCGCGGGCCCCTCAAATTCTCAGCTACTGATTATACCAGACAAGCCACGTCGGGGCAAGGAGATGCTCCACCCATGCTTGGGCAATTTGGCCCGGATGTGGTATAATCTATGCTCCGGTGCCTCGGAGGTCTGTGGCGTTCGCGGAGGAAACCATGTCGTTCGAGTTCAAACTGCTGCACCAGGATCAGGCCAGCCGGGCCCGCGCCGGGGTGTTCTCCACCCCGCACGGCGACATCCCCACCCCGGTCTTCGCCCCGGTGGGCACGCAGGCCACCGTCAAGGCCATGTCCCCCCGTGACCTGGAGGAATTGGGCGCGTCCCTGATCCTGGCCAACACCTATCACCTGTATCTGCGGCCCGGCGCGGAACTCATCGCCCGGCTGGGTGGTCTGCATCGTTTCATGGCCTGGAACCGTCCCATTCTCACCGATTCCGGCGGATTCCAGGTGTTCAGCTTGCAGGGCCTGCGGCGGGTGGATGACGACGGCGTGACTTTCCGCTCACACCTGGATGGCTCTGAGCACCGCTTCACGCCGGAGAAGGCGATCCGCATCCAGGAACTGCTGGGCGCGGACATCATCATGTGCCTGGACGAGTGTGCCCCGCCGCTGGATCGCGCCTACAACGAGGCGGCCCTGCGCCGCACTCACCTGTGGGCCGAGCGCTGCTGGCGGGCGCAGACCCGGGACGATCAGGCCCTTTTCGGAATCGTGCAGGGCGGGGTTTTCGCCGACCTGCGGCGACAAAGCGTGGAGTTCCTGACGGCGCTCGGCTTCCCCGGCTACGCCATCGGCAGCCTGAGCGTGGGCGAGACCAAAGCCCAGATGCACGAAATGCTGGACGTGACCACACCCCTTCTGCCAGCGGATCGGCCCCGTTACCTGATGGGCGTCGGCTCGCCGGAGGACCTGTTCGAGTGCGTGGCCCGGGGCATCGACATCTTCGATTGCGTGCTGCCCACGCGCATCGCCCGCAACGGCGCGGTCTTCACCCGCCGGGGGCGGATCAACCTGCGCAATGCCTGCCACGCCGATGACCCCCATCCTATCGAGGAAGGCTGCACCTGCTATACCTGTCGTACCTTCTCCCGCGCCTACCTGCGCCACTTGATCCTGGCCAAGGAGATACTCGGCCTGCACCTGGCTACCCTGCACAACCTGCACTTTCTCCTGGAGTTGATGCGCGAGATACGGCAGGCCATTCTCGACGGGACGTTCGTCGCGCTGAAAGAAGCGTTTCTGGCAGAATATCCCACCAGTCAGAACGAGGCATGACTTTCGGGGTGGATTTAACCACGGAGACACAGAGGACACGGAGTTTTTTGAAGGTTTTTCTCTGTGCTCTCAGTGTCTCCGTGGTGAGCAAATTGGACTCGTCGTAAAGAGGTTGCCCTATCAAGGAATTCAAGGAGCGATTATGAACCCCTTCCAAGCTTTGATCCTCGGTCTCGTTCAGGGGGCCACCGAGTTCATCCCCGTCTCCAGCTCCGGTCACCTGGTGCTGGTGCCCTGGCTATTGCACTGGCCAGAGCCCGGTCTGGCCTTCGACACCACTGTACACTGGGGCACCCTGCTGGCCGTCGTCGCCGTGTTCTGGCGCGATCTTTGGCGGTTGGCTGTGGCCTGGCTGCGCAGCCTGCGCTCGCGCTCCCTGGGCGAGGCGGAGGCCCGCATCGCCTGGTGGATTATCCTGGGCACGGTGCCGGGCGCGGTGCTCGGCCTGATTCTCAAAGACCCTCTGGAAAGCCTGTTCAGCGCCCCCTTAAAAGTGGCAATTCTGCTACTGGTCACGGCGACCATCCTGGCCCTCAGCGAGCGGCTGGGCCGCCGTACCCGTGACCTGGACGAGATGACCTGGGTGGACGCGCTACTGATTGGCGTGGGCCAGGCCGTGGCCATCATGCCGGGCCTCTCTCGCTCCGGGACGACCATCGCCAGCGGATTGCTGCGCGGTCTCAAACGGGAGACGGCGGCCCGTTTCAGTTTCCTCCTCTCCACCCCGATCATCCTGGGCGCGGGCCTGCCCCAACTGTGGGAGGTGGCCCAGGCTGGCGATCTCTCCACCCGACTGCCGATTCTGCTTCTGGGCTTCGTCGCCGCAGCTCTCAGCGGATACCTGTGCATCCGCTTTCTGCTGAGTTACCTGCAACGGCATAAGTTGTACGTTTTCGCTGCCTACTGCGCTGTAGCAGGTGTTATCTGTCTGGGCGTGGCGCTGGCTCGGTGAAGAGAATGAAAAGCTGGTCTTGCCTGTTCGTTATCTTGTCCGCTGTTTTGTCCGTGATCCTGGCCGGATGTGGGGCGACCGTGACCCCGCCACCGCCCGTCACTCTGCGCCTGGCCGGCTCAACTTCCATGCAACCACTCCTGGCCGACCTGTCTGCCGCTTACGGCGCGCGTGCTCCCCACGTGACCATCCTCGTCGAGGGCGGCGGGTCACGGCTGGGGCGAGAGTGGGCTCAGGAGGGCAAAGTAGACCTGGGGCTATCCTCCTGGCTGCCGGCGGAGGCGGACGTGGGCTGGTCGGTGCCCATCGCTCTGGACGGCATCGCCGTCGTCGTCCACCCCGATAATCCCCTCGACGGGTTGACGCTGCTGCAATTGCGGCACATCTTCAGCGGGCGCTTATGGCACTGGAAGGAGGTGGGCGGCGGCTACGGCGAGATCACCGTAGTTAGCCGCGAGGACGGGTCGGGGACAAGAGCCGTGTTCGAGGGCCTGGTGATGGAGGGGCGGGCGGTGACTTCTACGGCGGTGGTCATGCCCTCCAGCCAGGCAGTAGTCGAGTACGTGGCCGGGCATCCCCTGGCCGTCGGCTACGTGTCCATGGGACACTTGTCGCCCCGGGTAAAAGCGCTGGCAGTGGAAGGAATCACGCCTACCACGGCCCACGTGGCGGACGGCAGTTATCACCTCACTCGCCCGCTGTACCTGGTCGCTGCCCACGAGCCCCAGGGTGAGGCAAAAGCTTTCGTTGAATTCTGTCTCAGCCCGGCCGGGCAGGCCGTCGTCAGCGAGCGGTACGGGCCGGTCAAGTAATCAGACGCGGATAAACGAACGCCCCTCGTAGCTTGACGAGCACGGGGGTATTTTTATTTATTTCTAATGGTAAATTTACCCGTTTTTTACCCACCGGTAGGCACGCTTGTGATACACTATAATCGCTTGAACTTCCATCAATTCCCCTGAAGGAGGAGATTCCGCAATGTCACTCTCATGGTGGATCGCAGTAATCGCCCTGGCTGGCGCCGTCGTCTTATCACCGCGCACCCGGTCTCGGGATCGCGTGCATCTCGCCATCCAGGCCATGTTGCTACTGGTCATCGCTTTCGCAGGTCTGACCGCCGTATGAACGGGCATCCGGCTTACAGCCACGGATTGCCCCGCCGCTCACGGCCGATGTTCGTCGCTGGCCCGTGCCCGCCGCTCACGGCCGATGGTCGTCGCTGGCCCGTGCCCGGAGTATACTTTCGTCTCGTCGGGCAGAGTCAGTAGCCGTCGGATGCTGGCCATCAACGTTTGATAGTCACCACCGGGCAGATCCGTCCGCCCGATGCCCCCGTTAAACAGCACGTCCCCATCGAAGACCACACCCCCCGCCGGACAGACGAGCGACACCGAGCCCGGCGAGTGCCCCGGCGTATGCCACACCTCCAGATCTATCCTCCCCACAGTGAGAACGTCCCCCTCGTTCAATTCTACGTCGGGATCTGGGCTGGGGTCCGCGTGAACGCCGAACCAGGCCGCCCCGCCTCCCACGGCCAGCAGAGGCGCGTCCGCCGGATGGATGGCCAGCAGGGGCGGGGTCTCCTGTGACTCTTTCAGAGCAGCCATTACCTCTGCGTTAGCCAGGGTGTGATCGAAGTGGCCGTGGGTATTAATCACGTACCTGATCGCCAGCCCCAGCCGCTGCACCTCATCCAGTATCTTTTGCGCGTCCCCGCCCGGGTCGATGATCGCGCCTTCTTTGCTCCTCTCGTCCCCTACGATGTAGCAGTTGGTCAGGATTGGCCCTACGGCCAGTGTCTTGATGATCAACGTTGCTCTCCTTTTTCAGGTGACCGGCACTTTTTAAGTGCCAGTCACCTCAGGGCACCTCATTCTCGGCCAATATCTGCTCGACCAGAGCTTTTTCGTCCTCCAGGGTAGTGACCTCGCCGTCCAGCCGTGCGTCGCGCAGGCGGCGCAGGATGCGGCCAAAGATTGGTCCGGGTTGCAGGCCCATCTCTTTAAGATACTGGCCATCAATCTCGGACTGCACGAAGCGCAACTCCCGGCAATAGCGTTCCACCTGGCGGCGTACCCGCTCCGAATCGGTGGCCACCCACAGGACGAACAACGCCTGGGGAGTGTAGGGCTCCAGCCAGCGAACAATGGCGCTGGGTGGATAATCGTCCTCGGCAAGGCGCGCCGCAACGGTGCGCAGGGCATTGACCTCGCGCAGCAAGTCGGCGTCGCCACGAGGAATCTTCAGGCGAGTGATGAGAGCCTCCAACTCCTCGGCACCCAGGCGATAGGTAAGCAGGGCCAGGTACAAGATACTAATAGCCGCTGGTTCAGCGCAGATGTCCTCCGACCAGCTTCCCTCGCGCATGGCCCGGCGCAGTTGTTGAAACTTGTCCCTCAACCACTCGTCGTAGCGCAGACTGCGATGAATCTGGCCCAATATTTTCAGTTCATCCAGGCGAGCCAGACATTTCTCTGGCTCATCCTCCTGAAGAATCAAGATCAGCTCGTGGCGGATGCGTTCACCACTGATCCTGTCCAGCAGATCCAGGGCGTTGGCGATGAGCTCTTCGGTGCGCGGCTCGATGCGGAAGCCCAGTCGCTGCTCGAAGCGGACGGCGCGCAGGGTGCGGGTGGGGTCCTCCACGAAACTCAGGCTGTGCAGCACGCGAATCACCCCGTTGCGCAGGTCCTGCTCTCCACCGTAGAAGTCGAGCAACTCGCCGTAGTGTTCCGGGTCTAGGCGGATGGCCAGGGTGTTGATGGTGAAGTCCCGGCGGTGCAAGTCCTGTTTGATCGAACTGCGCTCCACCTGCGGCAGGGCGGTGGGATGCTCGTAGAACTCGGCGCGGGCGGTGACGAAATCCAGCGAGGGGACGCCGTAGCGCGCTCCGCCGTTGTCGAAGAGGAGCTTGGCCGTGCCGAAGCGAGCGTGGCTGCGCACCCGCCCCCCGACGCGGCGGCGCAGACGCTTGGCCAGCTTGATGGCATCGCCCTCCACCACCAGATCAATGTCGAAATTAGGGATGCCCAGCAACAGGTCGCGCACGAACCCGCCGACGAAGTAGAGAGCATATCCCATTTTGCTGGCCGTCTCGCTGGCCTCGCGGATGAGGTCGAGCAGGGGCGACGGCAGAGCCCTCTCGATCAGGGCGGCGATTTCCTCCCGTCGTGAAGGGCGAGGTTGCTCGCTCCATAGCTTGATCAGATCGGTGCGGGTGACGATGCCGATAATCTCGCCATCCTTGACCACCGGCACTTGGCCCAGCCCGTGTTCCATCATCACGCGCTGCAAGTGCTCCACGGAGTCGTCGGGGGTGACGTACACCTCGCCCTTGTGCATGTAGGTGCTGATCGCTGCCTGGCCCAGGCCGTGGTGCAACGCTTTGTCAATCTCACGCCTGGTGAGCACCCCCACGATCCGCCCATTGTCCACCACGGGGAAACCCTCGTGCCCCCAACGCTGGGCCTCCTCCTCGGCGCGAGCTATCGAGGTATCCGGCGAGAGAGTGTGCACGCCGTAGGACATAATCTGCCCCACAGTGACCACCGGCTGGACGTGTGTCTCCAACAGGGCAAGCAGTTTGTCTTTAACCTCCGCCAGGGTTTGTCCACGGATGAGGGCCGCCGCCGCCCGATTGTGGCCGCCGCCGCCAAACTCAGCGGCTATGGCGGCAACGTCAATGGTATCGGTGCTGGAACGGGCGACGAGCTGCAAATGTTCGTCCTGTTCCACCAGGACGAACAGGCCATCGGGGTCAAACACGTCGCGCAGCTTGTGGGCCAGCGTGGAGATCTCCTCGACGTACTCACCGGCCCGAGCCGTGGCGATGACCACCGACTGGCCGTCAAACAGGTGTGTTTCGCTGCTTTCCAGCAATTGCTCGTAGAGTTTGCGTTGTTCCTCAGAGAGGGGATAATGCAGGAACGTGTTCACCACCTGCAAGCGTGCACCCCGCTCCAGAAGCCAGGCCACGCAACGCGCATCACGGGCGGTGGTGGTCGGGTAGGAAAGCGACCCCGTGTCCTCGTAGATGCCCAGCAGGAGTAAGGTAGCCTCGATGGGGGAAGGCTCCAGGTGCAGCTCGATCATCTGCTCCACCAGGATGGTGGTCGTGGCCCCCGTCTCACCGCCGGTGTAGCTCCATCCTGGCTTCAATTCGCGGCTCAGTGGATGATGGTCAATGATGCGCACCTCTCGTGTCCAGGAGCCCATGCCCTTGAGCGTAGCCAGATTCTGGGTGTCCACCAGGATTACGCGCTGGATGCGCTGGCGCGGCAGGTCATCAATGGAGACGAAGGGCAACTCGTCCCAGTAAAGGGTGAGAAAGTGGCGCAGGTTGCGGTTGAGGTGACGCGGCAGCACCGGTATCGCCTCTGGATACAGCTTGTTAGCCGCCAGGAGCGAGGCCAGCCCGTCGAAGTCCGTATTTTCGTGGGTGAGGATAACCTCCATTGTCCCAATGCGCTCCTCTCTTCGAGTGAGCACATTATAGCAGCAAAGGCGGGGATTGACAACTGGAAGATTTTCTGCTTTGACAGAACGCTGTAGATATGCTAGAATCGCTCGACAGGGGCAAGGCAGGTTTCTTCGACCGGGGTGAACGGCTTTGAGTGGGCCACGATAGTCGCCCAACCTCCCGCGTCTGAGATTGGATTGCGGGCCGGAGATCGAAAGTATGTCGGACATAGGCGCAGTTCCACTCCACACCACATCAGACTTCAGGCAGGCGCGGCGACGCGCTTTCCAGGAAGACCTCCGCTGCTTGCTTTTAAAGCGTCCGGTCAACCTGCTGCCTTTCGAGGTCGTGCGGGAGAATTTACACCTGACCGGCTACTCGTATCGGGACTTGCAGTCCATTCCCCTGGATAGCATTGTGGGCAGCGTGGGCCGCTACCACGATTTCACCCGCCACTTCTGGCCGCGCCAGGATGCCCTGCGCGAACGGTGGCAGAGAATCGCCTACCTGGTGATGTGGGGAGGTGGTCTCCCGCCCATTCATCTCTACCAGGTGGACGAGGTGTACTTCGTCAAGGATGGCAACCATCGCGTTTCGGTGGCCCGTTACCTGGGAGCCCCGACCATCGAGTCTTACGTGTGGGAATTTCGCGCCCGGGTGCCGCTCACGCTGGATACTCGCCTGGAAGACCTGCCGCTCAAAGAGGAGCTCGTGACTTTTCTGGAACACACCGATCTGGACCGTGTCCGTCCGCAGCAGCAAGTAGTGTTCACCGTGCGGGGTGGCTATCGCGTGTTAGAGGAACACATATCCGCCCACCGCTACTGGTTGGAGAGTCATCAGGGTAACAAAATTACGGTGGCCAAGGCCGTGGGCAGTTGGTACGACCTGGTATACATGCCTGTGGTTGAGATTATCCGCGAGCGCAATCTACTGCGCTACTTTCCCCGCTCTACCGAAACCGACCTCTACCTGGGCATCCTCAATCATCACCGCTATCTGGTGCACAGTCTGGAGCGTCCGGTGTCCCTGGACCAGGCCATCGAGGACTACGTGGATCACTTCAGCCCGAAGCTGCGGTATCGGGTTCCGCGTCTGTTGCGCTACTGGCTGCGAGGCGAGCGCCGCCCGCCGAAAGCTCTCTCACCAGCAACCGCACCCACATCGGGCGACGCGCTGTGATCACACGCTGCACACGTGTGGTGGGCCCGACGGGACGAATAACGAGGGAATTTCGATGTTTTTCTTTGCATATTTCATCGTCGTCGCCCTGCTGATCGGATTTCTTCTTAAGGGCAGCCTGCTGAACCTGGCCGAAAAGCCCTTTCGCGGCCTGTGGCTGGCCCTGATTGCGGTCGTGCTTCGCTTCGCCGTCCTCAGCAGGGCATTCCTGGCCTCCCCGTGGGGATGGCTGAGCGTGCCCGCCCAGATTCTTTCGTTCATCCTGCTGCTGATCGTCGCCGCCCTCAACTTGTCCATTCCGGGAATGAGGGCCATCGGTCTGGGTATCCTGCTGAACCTGATCGTGATGGTAGCGAATGGCGGCTACATGCCCGTTTCCCCGGACGACCTGGTGGAGATAGGGCATCCCCGCGAGGCTGAAATTCTGCGCGCCGGAGGGACGGATTTCTACGGGATTGCCCTGACCGCGCAGACCCGCTTGCCCTTTCTGGCCGACATCTTCGTTCTGCCGCGCTTCTTCCCTATCCGCTACGTCTTCAGCCCAGGGGATGCCTTGATCGGCATTGGGCTGGTAATCACCCTCGTGTGGGGGATGCTGACAAAGCCTCCCTCAGGCTCTGAAACCCGCGGGCAGGCCAGATGATCTCGCGCAGGGAGAGTGCAGTGATTCTCTGGGGAGAATGAGTGGACAGATAGTCGTCATTGATCACGTTCCTGCGGAGGTCTGTTCTGTGTGCGGAGATGTGCTTCTAAGAGCATGTCTGAAAAATCGAGATGAGGGTATCAACCACTAAGACACAAAGGCACAAAGTAACATTGAGGAACAAGTAACCCCTGGTTTCTTGGTGTCTTGGTGCCTTTGTGGTGAATTTTCGGACACCCTCT
>JAGGZG010000129.1 GCA_021162125.1 Anaerolineae bacterium | reverse complement strand
GCGATTGAAATCGCCTCTAGAGGGCTTGCAGCCGAGCGTCCACCTGCGTGGACGCGCCTGTCCACGCAGGTGGACAGCCAGCTTTAGCTCCTCAGGCGCGGTTTCAACCGCTGGCCTGAGGAGTAACTTGCAGATTTAACAAAGTGGCTATGCTCGGATCGCGCCCCCCTCTAGCTCCCCGTGGAACGGGGGGAGGACAAAGGTCACTGGTTATTATCATGAAATCTCTGCGCATACTTCTCGCCGAGGACGAATCCATCATTCGCATGGGGTTGCGACGCATCCTGGAAGAGGCCGGCCATCAGGTCGTGGCCGTGCCGGACGGACGCGCGGCGGTGAAGCTGGCCGCTCAGACCAGGCTAGACCTGGCGATCCTCGACATCAAAATGCCTGGTGTGGATGGCTTGGTGGCCGCGCGAACGATCTACCGCCGACAGCCTATGCCCATCGTACTGCTAACCGCCTATGGCGACCAGGAACTGATCGAACAGGCGGCTGGACTGCCCATCATGGCTTACCTCATCAAGCCGGTGAACGAGCGGGAGTTGCTGGCGACGCTGGAGGTTGTCACGGCCCGCTTTGCAGAGCAGCAGCAGTTGCGCCAGCAGGCGACCGAGTTGGAGGAGCGGCTGGCCGCCCGCAAGGTGGTGGAGCGGGCCAAAGGCGTGCTGATGCAGCGCGAATCTCTCAGCGAGAAGGAAGCCTACCTGCGCATCCAGCGCCGGGCGCGCGAGGAGCGGCGCACGATGCGCCAGGTGGCCGAGGAGATATTGGGCGATAACTGAATAGGGGAGGGGATCTCAAGATGGTCGTCAGCAAATCAATCGAACTATGCACCCGAGGACGCTGTGATATCCAGGACATCACCTCGCAGGTGAATCAGGAGGTGGCGCAGTCCGGCGTCAAAAACGGGATCGTGACCGTTTTCGTGCCCGGGTCCACCGGCGGGGTCACGACCATTGAGTTCGAGTCGGGTCTGATCTCTGACCTGCAGCAGATGTTCGAGCGCGTCATACCGACGAACATCGCCTACAAGCACGACCTGCGCTGGGGTGATGGCAACGGCTACGCGCACGTGCGCGCCTCACTTCTGGGGCCCTCACTGACTGTGCCCCTCGTGGATGGGCGACTGACTCTGGGGACGTGGCAGCAGATTGTGTTCGTTGATTTCGACAATCGTCCCCGCTCGCGCCGACTGATCGTCCAGATAGTAGGTGAGTGATCTGCGCCGGAATTGAACCTAACCGTTCAGGTGACAGGCACTTGGAAAGTGCCTGTCACCTAAGACTCGCTACGGCAGAAATCGCTGCCTCTCCCTTTGCCGATCACGTTACAACTCGTGTGGCCGGGCATGGTCTTGACCCGCCTCTGTCACCGGATGCAGACCGATCCGCTGGAATAAAAAGCAGGAGCGTGGGCCACTACCCCACACTCCTGGAAGCAGTGCAATCTTGCCAGACCACGACTCACGGGCAGCCGGGCGTAAAGTGGGTGCCACGCCGGGGTATTAATTCAGCTTCTCAATGGTGGGCTTTAAGTCCAGTCCGGCGATCAGTTCCTCAATTTCCTCGATTGTCAACGGACGGCCTTTCCCCGCCAGGGCAACCAGGGCTGCTTCCATGACGTTAGTGCCGAAGGAACGCCCTTCCAACCGTGGAGTAGTAGTCACCAGGTAGCGCACCCCGCGCTCGCGTAGCAACTCAACGTCGGCTGGCGTGGTGGTGTTGGTGACGACAGTCTTGCCCTCCAGGCGATCCGGGATGTGGCGCTTGATGTAGTTGAAGTCACCAGCGACCACCGTGGCCCATTGATAATATTTGCCCCAGCGGGGCACGATGTCGTACTGTTTCTCTCCAGTGGGATAGATCATACTCAGCGGTAGGAAGCCGATGATGGGCAGCAGGATGCGGGCCAGAATCTCCAGATTGCGGATGCCGCGTATTGGAATGGGCAGCCCCAGACCGAACATGAGATCGCAGTAGACAGTATCGTACCCGGCCTCGTCGAAGGACAGGGCCATCCCAAATCGGTCGGCAGCGGAGGTGATCATCGCCCGCTTGGGAAAGATGTCCTGCCCGATCTCCTGTTCCACAAACTGCATCACCCGCCGCTCCAGGGTGTGCTTCAGCCCACCGCCATCCACCACGGGGGTGTGTTTTACCCCGGCCACCAACTTGAAAGCCGGGCGCAGAGGATAGTGCCGGTCCCGCACGCGCAAGGTGAGGTCAATCCCTCCCACGCCGAAAGCGTCCACCTGGCCGTCCAGTTCGTTGTAGAGCTGGATGGCTTTGGCTACGTCGCCGTCCGTGCCGATCCGTTCGACGATCATGGGCTGTCCCAGCAGAGTCACCTCGACTCTGTGGTCGCGTTGCACGCTGCCCAAACTGACGCTTACTACTCGCTTCATTTCCGGTTTCATATTCCTTTCGTTACTACTCAGGCCAGCGGTTGAAACCGCGCCTGAGGAGCTAAAGCTCAATGCTGCTAACTTTCTACATAATTCGTAATGCCAAGAGGAGTCCGCGCTCTCTAGCGCGGAAGGAGGTGGAACGGCGTTAGAG
>JAGGZG010000099.1 GCA_021162125.1 Anaerolineae bacterium | reverse complement strand
CAACTGTACAGCACGGCCAGCATCGCCCCGCCAGCGGCGGCCAGCGCCAGATTAACGGCAACCACGGCAGGCGAGAACTGTCCCGCCTCCAACGCGCCCACGCCGACCAGCGGGTTGCCGAAGGCAAGGCCCAGCCAGCCGACGAGGAGCAGCAACGAACCGAGAATAGCCAGCAGCGGGAGGTGAGCGGTGGGCATGGGGACGTAAGATTCGCCCTCGTGACTACTCACCCTCTCGCGGTGTGCCAACCCGAAAGCCACCAGGCCGGACAGAGCCATCGTTGCCGCCAGGAGGTTGGCCAACCCTCCGCCGGCGAAATCGACGTAGCCGTGGCCCAGCCCCAGGTTGCGGCCCAGGTTAGCCAGCCAGCCACCGCCCAGCGCCCAGTTCCCGGCCAGGGGATAGATCAGCGCCGACATCAGCAGGCCGCCCAGCACGGACACGAAGAAGGGTGTCCGCCGCCGCAGGGCCAGCACCGGGACGAGCACCGCCGTAGTCACCAGGGGGAGTTGCGAGAAGAACAGGGCATAGGATGCAGGGGTGGCCGCCGGGCCGGCCAGGAAGTAACCTTTCAATCCCAGAGCGCCCCACCCGCTGCCCCAGGCCACGTCCAGTGGCGACCATTCCCAGATTAAACCGCGCAGGCCCGGCAACTCAGAGACGATGCCCACCCCGCCAAATTGAAAGGCGAACCCGCAGGCCAGGTAGCCAAAAGCGGCCAGGCCCAGCGCCAGCAAGAAGCTCAGCCCCATCGAGGCAGCCTCTTCTTCTGGCGTGCCGCTGGCGGCGATCAGCGCCACTCCGATGGGGACGAGAAAACCCAGTGCGCTTCCCAGCAGGGGAACTACCAACCCGGCCTCGCTCGCGGGACTGATAGCAGCCCCCGCTGCCCAGGCCGGGCCGGAAATCGTCAAGAACAACGCCGCCGCGCCCAGCGCCGCAGCCATAACCTTGCCCTTCAGCATTCCTTTACTCCGTCTCAGTTTCGGTGAATAAATGTTCATCGGTGGTGATGTACCTGCGTGGTGCGTGTTACGTGGTGCGTGTCCACATGTTTCGTGGCATGAAAAGAGCTCTCAATGAATTACAACGACTGGCTAGCTTCTATCGCTCCAGAATTCACCGATGACCCTCTTTGGCGGATGGAAGTTTACCGGTTCGCCGTCTTTGCCGGTGACCTGGCGTGGCCTGACGTATCCAGGCTGGCACAAGACAAGCGTACTGTCAGCCTGTCCAGCCAACTGTACCGCGCCGTCGGCTCTGTCAGCGCCAACATTGCCGAGGGCTACAGCCGCCGATCCGGTAAAGATCAAGCTCGTTTCTACGAATACGCTCTGGGTTCGGCCCGCGAGGCCCGTGGCTGGTATCATCAAGGGCGACACGTCCTCTCAGAGACCATCGCCATGCACCGCATCAGACTCTTAACCAGAATCATTCGCTTGCTGCTCACCATTATCCCCGCCGAGCGTGGCTATAAGCTGAAAGAAGAGCAAGCATCCTACGATGTGAGCCTGATAGACTTGCTCGACAGCCCACCCATGCCATAGACACGCAACACGCACCACGTAACACGCAACACGCAACACGCAACACGCCAATGATACCAGATTATCGCCAAACAGACAAACCGGCAACTGCCCCGGTGAAATTCCTGGCCGACGGGATGCTAGGCCGCCTGGCCAAATGGTTGCGCATCCTCGGTTTCGACACCGCCTACCACCCCGCGTTGGACGATTACGCCCTCCTACGGCTGGCCCGCGCCGAGGGGCGCGTCCTCCTCACTTGTGACCGGGAGCTGGCCCACCGTCCCGGAGCCCAGTCGTTGCTCATCGAGAGCACAGAACTGGAAGCTCAACTCCGGCAGGTCATCGTCGCGCTGCACCTGCGCCCGGACGCGGCCTTCTCTCGCTGCCCGGTGTGCAATACCCCGCTGGAGACGTTGGAGAGGGAAGCGGTGCGAGATCGCGTCCCGGCGCACGTTCTAAAAACATACATCGAGTTCCGCCACTGCCCCCACTGTGACCGCGTCTACTGGCCGGGGACACACCGCGCCCGGATGCTGGAGATGATTGCCCGGCTGACCGGTCAGTGAGGTAGATGTCATGCGTGGACGGCTCACAGCCACTTATCCGCCAGGCGAGACAGAGTGCCGTCGTCGCGCATCTCCACCAGCGCGGCGTTGATCGCTTTCAGCAGGGCCTGATCCTCCAGACGCACAGCGACGACGTACAGCTCGTCGCTCACCGGCGGCCCCACGATGCGCACTCCTCCCTCCGTACGGATGAACTGCCGGGCGGAGATGGCGTCCACCAGCCCGGCATCCACCTCGCCCTGCCTGACCGCTCTCAGCACGTCGGTGGGCGCGGGATATGGGCGTAGAGTCAGGTCGCGCAACCGCTTGCGTAGCTCGTGTCCCTGCACGTCCCCTTCCGACCCAACCTCCACTCCCAGGGTGCGTCCTTTCAGGTCACCCACCTGGGCGATGGCTTCCTCGTCCTCACGCACGTCCTCGCGCACCACCAGCACCTGCCCGGCGTTGAAGTAGGAAATCGAGTAGGCCACGCGGTCTGTCTGCCACGGGTCGTACACCAGGCCGGAGATCACGGCGTCAAAGCGACCGGCCTCCAATGCGTCGTATAGCCCATCCCAGCCAGAATTGACGATCTCGACCTCGACTCCCAGCCGCCGGCCTAGCTCACGGGCCAGGTCCACGTCGAAGCCGCGTATCTCCCCCGTCGCCCCGTCAATCTCCTCGAAAGGCGGGTAGCTGGCGTCCAACCCGACCCGTAACACGCCCGCCTGCCTGACCCGCACCAGCGAGCGGTCTTCTTTGCCTCCCAACCACGGGCAAGCGGTCATCGTCCCCATTGTGATCGTCAGCGCCACGACGAGGAGCAGGGCCATTGCACGTCGCCGCATCGTCCGCCCCGTTACCATCCCTCACCTCGCTCCCCTCTGGCGTAACGCTGCACCTCGCGGTAGATGGGCTTTGGTTTAAACTCCGGGGTGACGAAGGTGAAGTAGTCCTGGTAACTCCTGGCCGGCCGGGGGAAGCGGAAGGCATACGGAGCCACGGCCAGGCACCAATCCCAATCACGCGCCGCCAGCTCGTACGCGCCGATGGTGTAGGCGATGCGCTGGTAAGGGCGCACCCCCTTGGTCCAGCGCGGGTGATCGTTCCACCCGCCCTCGGTGACCATGATCGGCTTGTGGTCATCGCCGTTGCGGACCATCACCTGGCGCAGGAGTTCCACCCGGCGGAAGTTGACCTTGTCGGCGGCAGGCGGATCGTCCACCGGGAACCTCCAGCCGTAAGCGTGGGCAGCCAGAATGTCGAAAACGTCCGCTGCCCCGGCGTCGTACATCCCTTGCAGGTAATCCAGGTCGTTCATTCCCTCGGGGTGGCCTTTCGGAGCCAGCGTAGGAGCCAGTGCCCCGGCCAGTACCTGTACCTGGGGATCAGCCTCTTTGGCCCGCGCGTAGGCGATGCGCAGCAGGGCGGTGTACTCGGCCGGGTTCACCGGCTGAAAGCCCCACTCCAGCGCCAGGTTGGGCTCGTTCCAGATGACGACGTACTGCACCCGGCCACGGAAGTGATCTACGAAAGCGTACACGAAGTCGCCAAAATCAGTGTAGTGCGCCGCGTCCAGGTAGGAGAAGGCGCTGTCCTCAGGACGGGCCCACTCCGGGACGTATCCCAGCCGGGCGACCACGGTCAATCCCTGGCGGCGGGCGTGGTCTACCACCTGGTCGGGATGGGACCAATCGTAGATGCCCTTTTCGCCCTCGTAGTAAGCCCACGGGAAGTACTCCACAATCCACGGCGCACCCATCTCGCGTACCATCTCCAGGGTGCGTTTGATCTTCCATTCCTCGACCTCGTCGGTAAGGCGAGTGTGCACTCCCATCTTGGGGTTGATGGTCTCCACGTGTCGTTGTGGGCCCAGGGTGACCAGCGGCCGGGGGGGACGCACGCCGAAGACCAGGATCAGGGCAATCACCAGAACCTGCATTCCCACCCACACCCGGCGTGCAGTCACCATAATTTCTCTCGCCTTATCCTCGCCCATCCCAGGTTTTACTCCGCTGGAGTCCGCCGTGAGACGAGGGGCAATACAATCAGCGCCACCACGCCCAGGCCGACGATGGCGATGAGCTTGTAGAGCCGTGAAGAGAGCGTCAGGGCCAGGATACCAAAAGCGGCGCTGAACCCCCAGTACAGGCCGACGATCTGGCGCTGGGAGAGTCCCAGTTCCAGCAGGCGAAAGTGCAGGTGTCCCCTGTCCCCACGGGCGATGGACTGTCCACGGCGCAGGCGGGAGAATATCTGCCAGGCCACGTCCAGGATGGGGATGCTCACTACCAGCAGGATCGTGGCCACCCGCGCCCCGGCCACCAGTGATAGGGCAGCCAGGGCAAACCCCAGAAACAGCGACCCGCAACTGCCCATGAACACCCGTGCCGGGTGAAAGTTATAAGGCAGGAAACCCAGAGTCGCCCCCAGCAGGGCCAGGGGGAGGAGGGCCACGCTGTACTGCCCCTCGCCCAGCATGTGCACCGTCAGCACGGCGGCGGTGATGGCCGCCACTCCCGCCGCCAGGCCGTCCAACCCATCGAGGAAATTGACCGTGTTTATCATCCCCACGTACCAGAAGAGGGTGAAGCCGATGACTAACGGCCAGGGGAACACGAGCAGCGTGTTGGTGAAGGGATTCATCACCCGCTCGATGAACACCAGCCCGGCGATGGCAATCAGGGCGGCGATGGTCTGCCCCAGATAAAGCATCGTGGGGCTCAGCTCATACTTGTCGTCGAGCAGGCCGACGATGAAGATGAACGCCGAACCGAGGAGCACTGCCGTCAGGCGGGTCATCTCCTTGGGGTCGGGACCTAGCGGGCCGGGGGGCAGCCAGGAACGCACCAGCAGGGAAATCAGGACCGCGGTAGTGAAAGCCAGATACAGGGCCACCCCACCCAGGCGGGGCACGATCCCCCGGTGACGTCGCCGTCCGCCGGGCCGGTCCACGATGCCGTAACGCAGCCCCAGGCGGCCGGCCAGCGGCGTGACAATCAGGGCCAGCCCACAGGCGGTGACAAATACCACCACGAAAGGCATCCAACTGTTCATGAGTAGACCAGAAGCCCCGGCCCGGTCAGCACCAGTGGCTGGGCGGAGACCGGCTCCCCGACCGGGGTCGGCTCCGGCGTCGGCGGCAACGGCACAGTCGCCGACTGGTCGGGACTCTCCAGGCAGCCGATGACGACCAGAACCAGCAGCACTAGCAAGGTGACCACGACTCGTTTAAGCATGCTTCTTCCTCCGAGGTATGCTCACCCCGGGGTGTTTGACTCACCCCCCTCAGGGCAGCGTATGTTGGTATAAGACCACAGCGTCGTTTGCGTATCGCTGGCCGTCCGGCCCGACGGCCGGCAGACGCTCCCCCGTCGCCGGATCGTACAGGCCCACGACCAGGGTGTAGTCGCCAGGGGGCAGACCCGCTGGCAAGGCGATAGTCTTCTCGTCGTAGATCCGATCCCCGGTCTGCCAGAAAGTTGTGGGCGCGTAGTTGTACACCGGTGGCCCATCCTGCTGGGCGACCGGCGGGCCGGCGGCCGGGCCATAGAGGTGCACAAAGACAGTGTAGGATTGCTTCGGTGCGGCCAGGCAGCGCCAGTTCAGGGTCACTCGCAGAAGGTCGCCCTCGTACTGCACGTCATATCCGGCCAAAGCGATGTGCTCGCCAAAGGTGACCCAATCCTCGCCGGATGCATCGGCCGCCAGCCCCACCCGCCAGTGAGCGGAGAGATCGAAAACCCGCCAGGCCGCCAGGTCACACAGGTAGACGTAGTCCTCGGCTAGGAAATGGCGTACCTGCTCCAGGGTGACCGGGTTCCCGTAGGTCGCCCACCCGGGGACAAAAGCCATCGCCGTGACCCCGATGGCCGGGCGTCGTGGCCCGCCGTTGACGAAGATGAAATCGGTCACGTTGGCGTAGCGGGGGAAGGCCATCGCCCCACTGGGACCGAAAGGGAAAGGATTGGCACACTCTTCGCGCTCCACCCCGGCGGAACTGAAGTACAAAGGCAAGTTGACGTACACCAGTTCCTCGCCCGCCGGAGCGGTGGCCGCGGCGTGGCTGACCATCCGCAGCAGTTCGGTCGCCCGAACGTAGAAATGCTGGCGACAGAGGACAAAGTCCACGTCGAAGCGCAGCAGAGTCAGCGCCAGAACCACGACCGAGAGGTAGATTCCGCCCTTCAGCCAGCGAGATCGGCCCTCGACCAGGCGGGCGAGCCCCAGACCCACCGTGGCCCACAGCAGGGAGGTACCCACCGAGGTCAGGTAGTACAGGCGAGGGCTGCCGCGCACGTATTCACTCTCCAGGAAGAGCACGGCAGGCAACGCTGCCAGCAAGGCCCATCCCAGGGCGAGGACGAACAGCACCCGCATCCGGGCACGATGGGCAACCAGATAAGCGAGCGAGAGTCCCCCCAGCCCCACTACAACCAGCGCCAGGTCATAGCTCACGTCCAACCGAGCAGCCAGCGGCATGACCAGCGGAGCCACGGGATGGACGATGGCTTGGAAAAACAGTAGAGCGCTGACCCGCATGGCGGACAGCGGCTGGAAGAGCGGCCCCTGGTGGGGCAGCCTGGGGATCACCAGCCACAGCCAGAAGAACAGCGCCGATTCCACCAGAAACGTCCACGCCCGCCGGTCGAAGGGCCTGCCCCTGGCCCAATCCAAAAACTCCCAGCCCAGGATAAGCATCGGGGCGATAACGCCATTTTCGTGAGTGAACAGGGCCAGCACCAGCACGGCGTGGGCGGCCCCAAATAGGGCGGTGGACTGTCGCCGCTTGCTCTCGTGGTAGAGAAGCAAGGTGGCCAGGATCAGGAAAGTAATCAACGGGTGGAACAACGCACCCGCGTAGGCCACGGCCTCATAGCTAAACGGGAAACAGGCGAAGAGCAACCCGGCCAGCATTGCGTAGGTCCTGCGCCGGGTGAGGACGTACCCCAAGGCCCAGAGCAGGGCAGCGTTCATGGCGTGGAACAGGACGTTGAGCAGATGGAAGCCCGCAGGATCATACCCGCCGAGCAGGGCATACAGCACCTTCCACAGGGCAAAGGTCAGAGGCCGGTAGAACGGGTAGCCAGAGGCCGAAGTGAACAGCGCGACCAGCGAGCGTTCTTCCATCCAGCGGAAGTGGCCGGTAGGGTCATCGTTTAAGAAACCGATCTTCAGCGAACCGGCGTACAGTGCGCAGGTCACCGCGGCCACAGTGATCATTTGTGCGAGTGGGTGTCGAGCCAGACGCTCGACTCCCGCCAACAGGCGTTTGGGCATGGGGTCACCTGTCTCGTGCTAATGTCTTCGCGACTAGCAAGCTATTAATCGCGCAGGATGTGACACAGGGCGAGACGCCGTCAGGCTTTTGCAGCCGCGAGTGAAAGGGTGGTGACAGGCAGAGCCTCGGCTTCCAAGCGCGACAGGTTTACCACCTGGCTGGCGTAGTCAATGTCAATTCCGACCAGATGCCCCTCGGCATCAAAGTCCAACACCACACCCGGCGCGACCTCGCGTGACTCCACGCTTGTCTTTTCAGACAGGTCAATATAGAGCGAATCGGTCTCAGGGTAGTAATGAAATTTCATAGTCACACCTCTTTGAAATTGCGGTCGGGGAAAGCGTTGTGCACAGTTTCACCATCCTCTAACGTCACCACACGCAAGTACTTTCCCAATTCGGGAATGAAAATCCAGTAACGGATGCGCCCATTGAGCTGTACTTCACGACGCACTGGTTGGCGCAATGCCCGTTCACACCATTCTCGCCGGATATAAGGACGTTTACGCAGCACCTGTTCCTCAAAATAGCGTGTCGTCTTCATCATTCAACACTGCCCCATTCTGCTCCGCTATCACCTGTACCCGAAGTTCGTATCAGCCGGTGCCAAACAGTCGGTCGCCGGCGTCGCCCAGGCCGGGGACGATGTAGCCGATTTCGTTGAGGTGATCGTCCACGGCTGCCACGTGGATGTCCACGTCGGGATGAGTCTCGGTGAGAGCCTTGATCCCCTCCGGGGCGGCGATGATACCCACGAACTTGATGCGCTGTGCACCCCATTTTTTGAGGATGTCCACCGTAGCCACGGCGGAGCCACCGGTGGCCAGCATGGGATCCAGGATCAGACACACCTGCACCGTGGGATCCACGGGAAGCTTGTTGTAGTATTCCACCGGGCGCAGGGTACGCTCGTCCCGATAGAGCCCGATGTGCCACACCTCAGCCCCAGGCATCATCTCCCAGATGCCCTCCACCATCCCCAGCCCGGCGCGCAGGATGGGCACCAGCCCGATCTTCTCCTTGAGGGTGTGCCCCATGGTCTCGCCCATCGGGGTCACGACGTCTACGGGCTCCAGGGACAGATCGGCGGTGGCCTCGTAGGCCAGCAGAATGGCCAACTCGCGGACGAGCTCGCGAAATTTCTTGGGTTTGGTGTTCACGTCGCGCAGCAGGCTGAGTTTGTGCAGGATGAGGGGATGATTGGACACGTGTACCCGTTCCATACGAGTGCCTCCTGAAAAGGCGTGATGCGTATTGCGTGTTCCGTCCGGTCACGCAACACGGAACACGCAATACGCCCGGTTGCCCGGCAGGGCCATCAATGACCTGTTCTCGCGTCTTTCACACGCGCTCAGCATACCAAGACGGGTAGACAAGACAACGCTGTCTACCCGTCCAATTCTATCGCAATGTCACGAGGCCCGTTCCCTTATCACTCGCCGCAAAGGGTCAGAAGCCTCTCCCATTCCTCGTCCACTTTGGCTTGCAGTTCCTCAACGACGTGCTCGAACTGTGGGGTGAACAGGTGGCGGAAACGTCCCTGCATCTTCAGCCAGTCCGCGACAGGCTTTTTCTCCCTGGGCTTGTAGTTCAGCGTCCATTCAGTGCCATTGCGCACCTCGTACAGCGGCCAGTAGCAGGTCTCCACTGCCATCTTGGCCACTTCAACGCTCATGCTGGAATCATGTCGCCAGCCACGGGGGCACGGGGAGATAACGTTTATAAACGCCGGACCATCCGCCTCCACTGCCTTCCGTGCCTTCTCCATCAGGTCACGCCAGCGATGGGGGCTGGCCTGGGCCACGTAGGGGATGTCGTGGGCAGCCATGATCCTGGTCAGCGGCTTACGCCACTGAGTCTTGCCAGGGATCACTTTACCGGCCGGAGAGGTAGTGGTGCTCGCGCCCAAGGGGGTGGCGCTGGAGCGCTGAATGCCGGTGTTCATGTAGGCTTCGTTGTTCAAACAAACGTATATAACCTTGTGTCCGCGCTCGAACGTGCCGGAAATCCACTGCAGGCCGATGTCGTAGGTCGCCCCGTCCCCGCCAAAGGCCAGGAACTTGATGTCCTTATCCTCAATTTTCCCCTGGCGTACCAGCGAGCGGTACATGGCCTCCGCACCGGCAGCGGTAGTTGATGCATTCTCGAAAGCACTGTGTATCCAGGGCACCCGCCACGAGGTCCAGGGATACACCGAGGATGCGACCTCCAGGCAACCCGTGGCCGTGGCGATGACGACGGGTTCCTCAATCGCGTTCACAATCTGGCGAATGATGATGGACTCCGCACAGCCCGCGCACAGACGATGTCCAGGAACCAGACGTTCTTCTTTACCCGCTAATTCCTTCAACTTGATGGCCATTATCGTTCCTCCCCTATTCTCTTAGCCCCAGATAGCGTACCAGGTCACCCCGCTCGCCCGTCTCGGCAATGTGCAGAAGGTCCTGAGCTACCTGTTCAATGTAGGCCGGGATCACGTCGCGGCCCCCCAGCCCAAAGATGTAGTCCACTGCCAGTGGCCCTCGGCCGTTGCCGTAGGCGTACAGGGCCGCACTTAGCTCCAAGAAGAGGGGACCAGCGCCCTCCATCGCCCCGAAAGAGATGGAGCGATCCAGCACGGCGACGGCCTTGACACCCTTCAGCGCCTCGACCAGCTCTCGCGCCGGGAAGGGGCGGAATACGCGCGGCTTGATCAGCCCGATCTTAATGCCCTTCTGCCGCAGAGCCTTGACCACCGTGCGCGCCGTGCCCGCCGTGGAGCTGAGAACCACGATGGCTACCTCGGCGTCGTCCATCTCGTAGGGATCAAAAATCCCGTACTTACGGCCGGTTAAGCGGCCATATTCCTCGCCCACCTCGACGATGATAGGCATCGCTCTGCTTAGCGCGTCGGTCTGTTGCCGCTTGTGCTCGAAGTAAAAGTCGTAGAAATCCCACGCGCCGTAGGTGGCTGGATTGTCCACGTCCAGCAACGAATGCTTGGGCTTGTAAGTGCCGACGAATTTCTTGGCCTCGGCATCGTCCAGTATCTCCACTCGCTCGACGCCGTGGCCGGTGATAAACCCGTCCTGCATACTCATCACCGGGGTGAGCAAATCGGGATGCTCGGCGATGCGCACAGCCTGCAAGGTGTTGTCGTAGGCCTCCTGAGCGGTCTCGGCGTAAATCTGAATCCAGCCCGCGTCGCGCGCGCCCATCGAGTCCGAATGGTCGCAGTGGATGTTCAGCGGGGCAGAGAGGGCGCGGTTGACCACCGACATGACGAGAGGCAAACGCATGGAGGCAGCGACGTACACCACCTCCCACATCAACGCCAACCCCGCCGAGGCGGTGGCGGTCATCACCCGCCCGCCGGCAGCCGAAGCACCGATACAGGCACTCATTGCCCCGTGCTCGCTTTCGACAGTAACGAACTCGGTGTCCACTACGCCATCGGCGACGTACTGGGAGAAATTCTGGACTATCGCTGTCTGGGGAGTGATGGGATAAGCCGCCACCACGTCAGGATTGATCTGACGCATGGCATTGGACACAGCCTGGGCCCCGTCCAGAGCCTTTACGATTGATTTTGCCATGATATTTCCTCCTACCAACCCTCGAACTCGGTCTCCGGCACCATCTGGATGACCTTGCCCATCTGGCCGGTGTATTCGTGCGGTTCTTTGACCTTGACCGGGCACTCCTGGGCGCAAATTCCACAGCCCTTGCAGTGGTCGTAATCAAAGCCGACTACTTTGCCATCCTTGACCACGACGGCCGAGTCGGGGCAGTACACCCAGCAGATCATGCAGTGTGTACACTGCTTCATATCGCGGATGGGCCGGAAGCTACGCCATCCACCAGTGATGTACTCAACGGAATTACCGGCCTCGTAGACCACACCGCCTGGCGAGGCCTCTTTCCAGGTCGCTTCTAAGTTCGGCATTTGTCCCTCCATGTACTATTAGCCCTCAACGACTTCCTCGTACGCGCGCTTGACGGCGGTCACGTTTGCTTCCACCACCTGCTCGGTCAGCTTGGCTCCCAGCTTCTCGCGGACGAGATGGATCACACTGTCCAACTTGACCATCCCCGTGGCCTTGACCACCGCGCCGAGCATCAGGGTGCTGGGGATGTCGCGCCCCAGGGTGTCCATGGCGATCTTAGTCGCGTCCAGGGTCCACACCTTGCCCGTGGTAAAATTAAGCGCCTTGCGAATCTCGGCCGGGGTCTCCGGCGTGTTGATGATCAGCGTGCCATCGGGCTTCAATCCCTCGGTCACGTCCACCACACTGAGGAGATTGGGATTGACCACGATCACCACGTCGGGGTTCAGAATCTGGCAGTGAAAGTCAATGGGCTCGTCGCTGATGCGCGTATAAGACTTCACCGGCGCGCCCATCCGCTCCGGGCCGTAGTCAGGGAAGGCCTGGAAGTACTTGCCCTCATCCAGCGCGGCCTCGGCCAACAGCTCGCCAGCAGTCACCACCCCTTGTCCGGCGCGGCCATGCCAGCGGATTTCGATAAGCTCACTCATACTGACCTCCTTAAACATTTGGACACGGATCAATGGGTCTTACGGTTCTTCGCGGATTAGTGGGGCTATCGCCGGAAGGCCTGGACGTAAACGTCCAGGTTAAGAGGACGAAAGGCGCTAAAGCGCCCTGAGCCCGCTGAAGCGGGCTTTGTCCTTTCAGCCCGATGCTTGAGCATCGGGACACCAACGCGAACCCCTCTATTCCACGTAGAACCGATCTTACAAACTCGCAGTTCGGTTCTGCTGAACACGTATTGCGCGGTGCGTGCCATGCCAAAAAACAGGTTAGCCATCCCTCTCAGCAGAGAAGCTAACCCAACTCGCCAGCGGATTCAACGTTGATCCCCGACATATCTCACCCCCACCCTTAGCACAAAGTGGCGCTATTTTAGCACTAATCGGCGTGGTTGTCAAAGAGGCTTTTCAGGTTTTCAGGTTTGCCAAACGGGGCGATTTGGGGTATGATTAGTGCCGCTATTTCGAGGGAAAGTGACTGTGATGGGTGAGGTAACGAGAGATGTCGGTGGTCTTGACCGCCGGCTGGAGATCGTCGCGTTGGTAGCTATCCTGGTGGTGGCTGCCTTCTTTCGTATGTACCAGTTGGACCGCGTGCCACCGGGCCTGACCCACGACGAGGCAGCCAATGGACACGACGCAGCGTGGGTATTGCGCGGCGTGCGCCCACTGTACTTCGCCACTAACTATGGGCATGAACCATTATACTGTTACCTGGTAGCCGGTGTATCAGCCCTCGGCGGCGTAAGCGTCAATGAAATCAGCCTGCGCCTGACCAGCGCACTCTGCGGACTGGGGATGATCCTGGGCGCTTATGCCCTGGCCCGGCGGATGTTCGGCGTTCCCGTGGCCCTGGCGACGGCGATGGGTCTGGCGATTTCCTTCTGGCCGGTGGCCACCAGCCGCCAGGGATTGCGTCCGCTGACCCTGCCGCTACTGCTGGTGCCGGCGATTTACTGTTTCTGGCGTGGGGTGGAGCCGGCCCCCGGCAAAGGAACGCGGGGATGGCTGGTGGCGGGAGGTGTACTGGCCGGAGCGAGCTTTTACACGTACATGGCCAGTCGAGCGATGCCGCTCCTCTTCCTGCTCTTCGTCCTCTACCTGGCGACGTCTCACCGGGATCGGCTGACAGACCGCTGGCCCGCCCTCGCCCTGTTCTTTGTTCTCATGATCGCCGTTGCCGCTCCTCTGTTCATTTACCTGCGGGCCCACCCCGGCGCTGAAGGCCGCATCAGCGAGTTGGGAACCCCCCTGCAAGAGTTGGCACGGGGAAATCCGCGCCCGGTGGTGAGTAACGCCATCTCCGGCCTGGGGGTGTTTTCATTTCGAGGAGACCCGCGATGGCGATATAACCTGCCCGGGCGGCCCATCTTCGACCCGCTGACCTCGCTGTTCTTCTACGGAGGGCTGGCGCTGGCCCTGTGGCGCTGGCGTGACCCGCGCCACGCGCTGCTGGTCGGCTGGCTCGCGGTGGGGATAATTCCCGGCCTAGTCACCGGCGCAGAGCACAATACCATTCACCTGATCGCCACCCAACCGGTAGCT
Source organism: Anaerolineae bacterium (assembly GCA_021162125.1). Lineage (GTDB taxonomy): Bacteria > Chloroflexota > Anaerolineae > JACIWR01 > JACIWR01 > JACIWR01. The sequence continues at coordinate 7,977 of JAGGZG010000099.1, read as the reverse complement.
TACCTGCTGGTTGGTTTGAGCGTGGTGGAGCTCGGCCGGCGGCTCTGGCAGCGCGGGCGCTTGCTGCGCTGGACAGCGGTGCTGGGCCTAGCCCTCCTGCTGGTGTGGAATGGCTGGCTCACCGCCCACGACTATTTTCTCGTCTGGGCCAACGAGCCCGACGTGCGCGAGGTGTATCACACGAACCTCCGCGAGATAGCCCGTTACCTGGACGCCCAGCCCGCCGGGGGCACAGTGGTGATCTCCACGGAGTACCCCTCTTTCTGGCACGACCCTTATATTTTCGAGACCGTGCTGCGTCGCCAGGACCTGGACGTGCGCTGGTGTGATGGGCGTGGCGGACTCCTCTTCCCCGCGTTCCCCACGGACGACGAAGACGAGGATGAAGTGCGCTACGTGTTCTCCGCTCGCGCGGACCTGGACACGGCGTTGGGCGCGGATTTATGGCCGGCCGCCACACTGCTCGCCGAACGGACGCTGCGTTCCAACGACCTCAACCCCTGGTTCCGGGTCTATCGCTGGACGGGACAAGCGGAGCTCGGCGAGCGAATCGCGACCCTGGCGGAGACGTCGCCAGTGTGGGTCAGCGCGGAGGTGAACTTCGCCACCGACCCACCGCCGGGCGTGCGGCAGGAATTGCCATTGCCGGTGAGCTTCAACGATCAGGTGACGCTTCTGGCTTACCGGCTTAACGGCACGAGCTTTGCCCCGGGCGATACGGTGGAACTGGTCACTTACTGGCGAGCCGAGGGCACCTTCCGCCAGGACTTGGCCATCTTTGCCCACCTGTTGGACGCACAGAGCCAGGAGCGCGGCGGCCAGGACGTGCTGAACGTGCCGTCTACCACCTGGCAGGCTGGCGACGTCGTGGTCCAGGTACACCGCTTCGTCGTGGCCGCCGACGCGACATCTGGGACACACTACCTGGAGCTGGGCTGGTACGACCGGGCGACCCTAGATCGGCTGCCGGTGCTGGTCAGCGGAGAGGCCGTCGCAGACCGGTTACTTTTGCATCCGATTGAAATTAAACCTCCCGCAGGTTTTGAACCTGCGGGAGGTTCGGGAAAATGCACCCATGACCCGTAAGCGCCTGTTCAACGTGCTCAAAATTGCCGTCAGCTTGGGGCTCATCGCCTTTATCCTGACCAGGGTTGACCTGGTCAAGACCTGGAACGCGCTGCGGGAAGCACACTGGGGGATCATGGCCGTCGCCTTCACGCTCTTCGTCCTCACCTTGCCGTTGCGGGCCTTCCGCTGGAAAGCCCTGCTCGACGGGCTGGGAGTGCACGCATCCATCTCCCGCCTGACCGTGCTCTACTTCGTGGGCACGTTCTTCAACATCTTTCTGCCCACCGGCGTCGGTGGCGACGTGGTGCGCGCAGTCGAGTTCACGCAGGACAGCCGCCACGGGGCGGAGGCGATAGGCACGGTGTTCGTGGATCGGCTGACCGGCCTTTTGGTGCTGTTTGTCATCGCCCTGGCCGCGCTGCCCTTCAGTTTTCGTCTGGTGGAACCGGGGGTGACCATCGCCATCGTGATCATCGCTCTGGCCGGACTGGCCGGCGGGTGGCTGCTCTTGCAGGGAGACCTGTTGGGACGCATCGGACGGCGGCTCCCTTTCCTGCCTGCCCAGGACAAGCTGGAGGATCTCTATCGCGCCATCGGCGGCTGCGGACGCCGGGCCCTGACCCGGGCGCTGACCATCTCTGTGCTCTTCAATCTGGTAAATATCCTGGTCAACTATCTGATTGCCCTGGCGTTGGACGTGCACCTCTCGCCCTGGCACTTTTTCGCCTTCGTGCCCCTCATCTCGTTCTCGCTGACGCTGCCCGTCTCACTGGGCGGCCTGGGCGTGCGCGAGGGGACTTACGTGCTACTTTTCGGCCAGGCGGGCGTCGCGCCAGAGAAAGCGCTGGCTCTCTCCCTGGCCTACTACGCCATCACGGTCGTCACCGGCTTGGCCGGCGGCCTGGTGTACGCCATTGAGGGGGCGCGGGGGCTGAAACGCGAAACGTGACGGTCTCCTTACGGATCACGTTTTTACGCTTCACGAAAAAGGAGTTGTCTATTGCGTATTGCGTTGGTCTTTCCGCGAACTCGTTATCCATCGGGGCAGCCGCCCCTGGGCATTCTCTACCTGGCCGCTTACCTGCGGCAGCACGTGGACTGCGAGATTGACGTTATTGACCCCACCTTCGAGCATCATCCTTTGGCTTACATGGAAACGGCGCTGAAGGCGAAACCTTACGACCTGGTGGGCATCTCGGTGATGACTCCCATGCTCAACGAGGCGCTGTTTGCCTCGCGGGTGGCGAAAGGATTGCCACACGACCCACTGGTGGTGTGGGGCGGGCCACATCCCACGGTGATGCCCGAACAGACGATGGGCTATCCCGAGGTAGACGCCATTTGCCTGGGCGAGGGAGAGGAAACTTTCCTGGAGTTGATCCAACGGGGGGGAGATCCACAGGACGTGGCCGGAATGTGGTATCGTGCAGACGGCGAGATAGTGCGCAATCCACCCCGGCCGATGATCGCCGACATCTCGCGGCTGCCCTTCCCGGCCCGCGACCTGATCCCGATGGACGCTTACATCCGCGCCTGGTACAGCCTCACCGCCGCCGACCCCAATCTGACCGGCACGTCAGTCATCGGCTCGCGGGGTTGCCCCTACTCGTGCACCTACTGCCAGCCGACGTTGCGTCGAATCTTCGGGCGAAAAGTGCGCCGCCGGAGCGTGGACGACATCATCGCTGAGCTGGAGCACCTGAAAGCAACTTACAACATCCAGGCGTTCATGTTCGAGGACGATACTTTCATCGCCAACGGCGGGTGGGCCCACGAGTTCTGTGACAGGTTGCGCACCTGCGGGTTGGGTCTGAAGTGGGGTTGTAACGTGCGTGCGGACCTGGTGCGGCGCGACCTGTTGGTCGCCATGCGCGAGGCTGGCCTGGTGCAGATGAACATGGGCATCGAGAGCGGCAGCCAGCGCGTTCTGGACGACATTTACCACAAACGCATCACCATAGAGCAGGTAGAGCAGGCCGCGGCCATGGCCAACGAACTGGGCATCCGCGTGGGGGGATACTTCATGCTTGGCGCACCGACGGAGACGGTCGAGGAAGTGCGGCGGACGATTGCCTTCGCCGTCCGGCTGCCCATTGACGAGGCAGCTTTCAACGTGACCACCCCACTGCCGGGCACCACGCTGTGGGAGCAGACCAAAGACCTCATCGCCGGAGATCTGACGCAATTCGACTATTACAAAGCCCCGGTGTACAAGGCCGGCAAAGTGATCCCCGCGCGCAAGCTAGACCTGCTAAAGAAGTGGGCCTACCTGCGCTTCTACGCCCTCACCCCCCGGCGGGCCGGGCGAGTAGCGTGGAACACGCTGACCAAGATAGCGGGGCTGCGCAAGCTGCTGCTGCGCATGAAACGATTCTAGGGAGCATAACTCCGCACCGGCCGATGGCTCAATCGAACCTGAAGCGCCACACGCCAATCAGGAAGAAGACGGCGGCGAAGCCCAGCAAGGCAGCCGCGTCAGGCCATACTCCCGCCAGCCCATACCCCCGCACCAGCACGTCCTGGAAGCCCTGGAGGGCCCAACCGTGAGGGGTGAAGCGGGCCAGCGCCTGCATGAAATCGGGCATGACGAAAGTGGGCACCATGCAGCCACCCACAGCCGACATGGTCAGCGTCAGCAGCACCGAAAGCCCGCTGATCTGGGTTTGCGTCTTGCCGAAGGTGGCCACGAGTACGCCCATCCCCGTGGCCGCCGCCGCCAGCGCCAGGCTGACCACCAGCAGCGCGACCGGCTGGACCAATGCCATTCCAAAGAGGAGACGAGCCACGCTGAACATGACCGCTACCTGGAGCAGGTTGACCAGGTAGTAGGGCAACAACTTGCCGGCCAGGAGGATAGGTTTGGGTAGCGGCGCGGCCAGCAGGCGGCGGAAGGTGCCCTCCCGTTTCTCCCGCAGGATAGATTCGGCCATGGTAGCCACGATGAAGAAGACGCCAAAGACGGTGTAGCCAGGCACGTTCTGCTGGTAACTGTCGGGAAAGACTTCAACGCCCATCCCCGGCGGCACCACCCGCTCCACGTGGACGACGTTCGTCTTCTCTGTCTCGATCACCATCTTGTCGAGGAGTATCTGCGCATCCGCAGGCAGGTAGGCGAGCAGTTCGGCCAGGCCAGCCTCGATGCGAGCCGGCGCCAGCGCGGTCTCGGCCACGCGCTCGGCGATGCCCAGCACCATCCCCTGGATGGGGGCGATGAACTGGGTGGAGACGGCAGGGTCGGTGATCAGCTCGATCGTGGCCCTGGCCCCGGCGTCGTCCAGCCTCTCCTCCACACGCTCAGAGAAATCGGCCGGGAAGACGACGACCACCGCTCGCTTCCCGTCGGTCACCAGCGCCTCGGCCTGCTCGCGGGTCATCGGTTCACCCTCCCAGTCTGTCTCCACCTCGATGCCGTCTACGTTATCCAACTGGGCGATGACCTCGGCCGCCAGATTGCCGCTATCCAGGTTGACTACTGGCAAGCGGCGTGGCTGCCCGCTGTCACCGGGGTCGAACATGCCTTGCTGGATGATGCTCATGACGATGATGAACATCATTGGCATGAGAAACAACGTCACCATGCCACCGACGTCCTTGAACAGAATTTTCAGATCTTTCCAGGTGATGGATAGAATTTGGTGTAGGTGTAGCATTTCACTCCTCCATGATTCGCCATTCGCCATTCGCCTAGTCCCTCAGCCGCTTGCCGGTCAACTGTAGGAAGACCGTCTCTAGGTTGGGCTCCAGCACCTCCAGCGAGGTGATGTCGGTGTCGGTCCTGTTGAAGAGTGCCAGCAGGCCAACCAATGCTTCCTGCGCCCGCGTCGCCTCCACCTTCACCTTGCCATCGAACTGCGTCACGGCCCTGACTTCGGGCAGCGCCCGTATCTGTTCCAGCAGCCCCTCGGCCATCCCGTTGGCCACACCCAGGTGGATGATGCCTCCGCCCAGGTCGGCGATCAGTTTGCGGGGCGTGTCCAACGCGATGATGCGTCCCTGGTCAATGATCGCCACGCGATGGCACAGCCGCTCTGCCTCTTCCATGTAGTGCGTGGTGTAGAGGATGGTCATGCCATCAGCGTTGAGACGCTCCACGTGTTCAAAGATTCCGTTGCGCGACTGGGGGTCCACGCCGACGGTCGGCTCGTCGAGGAAGAGTACCTCGGGCCGATGGAGCAACCCGGCAGCGATGTTGAGCCGCCGCTTCATGCCGCCGCTGAAGTCCTCGACCGCGCTGCCGGCCCGTTCTGCCAGGCCGACCATCCCCAGCACCTCGTCCACCCGCCGGCGCAGCGTTCGCCCGCGCAGCCCGTAGATACGCCCGTAAAAGTTGAGGTTGTCGCGGGCGCTGAGCGTAGGATAGAGGGCCAATTCCTGGGGCACCAGCCCGATGCGCCGCTTGACCTCGCCGGGCGCTTTCACGACATCGTATCCGGCGACGATGGCCGTGCCCTCGGTCGGCTCCAGCAGGCAGGAAAGCATCGAGATGGTGGTGGTCTTGCCGGCGCCGTTAGGGCCCAGGAAACCAAAAATCTCCCCCCGGCGGATGGCGAAACTGAGGCCGCGCACCGCCTCGACGCCGCGCCCTGAGCCTGCCGAAGGGTCGCCATACCGCTTGACCAGTCCTTGTGCTTCAATTATTATGTTGTCGCTCATCACATACCTCCCGTTTTCTCCTCATCATTTCCTTGTGCTCATTATACCCCATCGTGAGGCACCTGTGATGTGCCGGGAGGGAGATCGTAGGGACATAAAAAAGCGGGCCTTTTCAGGGCCCGCTGTGACGAAAGTCATACCGGGGGCATGTAACAAGATGATGGTGCGTCCACCAGCCTCCTACCCGCTCGACGATGCACGGTACACTTCTCACAACAGCCCCAACTCCTGCGCTCGCAGCACCGCCTGCGTCCGGTCGCGCACACCGAGTTTGGACAGGATGTTGCTGACGTGGTTTTTCACCGTGCCCTCGGCGATGAACAGTCGCTCGCCGATCTCGCGGTTGGAGAGGCCCTCGGCCAGAAACGCCAGCACCTCCAACTCCCGCTCGCTCAGCGGCTCGACCAGCGGTTGCTCACGGCGGCGGTGCTCTCGCTCGGTCAGGCGGGCGAATTCGGCCACGACTTTGCGGGCCACAGAGGGCTGGATAAATGCCTCGCCACGAGCGGCGGCGCGGATCGCCTCGGCCAGTTGCTCGGAGGGTACGTCCTTGAGCAGGTAACCCACCGCTCCGGCCCGCAGCCCTTCGAAGACGTAATCATCGTCGTCGAAGGTGGTGAGGATGATGACCTTGACCTCGGGGCAGGCTTCGTGGAGGCGGCGCGTGGCGGCCACGCCATCGAGTCCCGGCATACGCACGTCCATGAGCACCACCTCGGGCCGCAGGGCCTGCGCCCGCTCTACTGCCTCGGCCCCATCACCGGCCTCGCCCACTACGCGAATATCGGGGGTCAGGTCCAGCAGCACACGCAGCCCCTCGCGCATCAGTTGTTGGTCGTCGGCCAGCAGAACGCGGATCTTAACCATCGTCCCACTCCTCCACCGGCACTTCCACCCGCAGCCGGAAGCCGCCATCGGGGCAGTCGCCCGCCTCCAGCGAGCCCCCCAGCAGCGCCATCCGTTCCCGCAGGCCACTCAACCCAAAGCCTCTGGATTCTTCCCCACGCTGGCCTGTGCCGTTATCGCTGATGGTCAGTGCCACTCGCTCCGGTTCATAAGTCAATGTCACCTGGACGGCGCTGGCACTGGCGTGCTTACACACGTTAGTTAGTCCCTCCTGGGCGGCGCGGTAGAGAGCCATCTTAATCTGGATCGGCAGAGGGCGAGCCTCACCCTCAACAGTGAAAGCCGTCGCGATCCCGCTGGCGCGGAAATTCTCCACCACCTCACCGATGACGTCGCCCAACGTCGCTGTATCCAGTGGCGAGGCCTGCAGCGTCGCCACCGAGCGTCGCACCTCGGCCAGGCTCTCGCGGGCCAGCCTCTGCGCTGTGGCGATGGATTCGGCCGCTCGTTCGGGCTGCATGGCGATGAGTTTGCCCGCTGCCTCCAGTTGCACAGTGATGATGGTCAGGTAGTGACCCAGGCTATCGTGTATCTCGCGGGCCAGCCGATTACGCTCCTCAGCCACAGCCAGCGCCTTCACCTGGATGGCATAGGCCTGGAGTTGGCGATGGGCTGCTTCCAGTTCGGCCAGCAGCCGCTCGGCCCGTTGCCGTTCCCGCTGCTGTTGGATGAGGGAGACGCTGACAGCGATGAAGAAGATGAAGCCGCCGCCGTAAGGCAGCAGGATGACCAGCGCCGTCTCCACGTCACTCACCAGCAGATAGTCCAGGAACAGGGCACCGATGCAGAGCAGGGTGAAGGCGCTCGCCTGGCGAAAGGTGAGGGAGAGATAAGCGGAGGGGATAACAATGAAATAGAGGATGGGCAGGAAGGTCTCCCCCCGGCCGGCGAGCACGATGGCAAAGATCAGGCTGGTCTGGAGCAGCGGATAGCCAGCACGCTGCCAGAGAGGAGCGTGGGGGCGGGGCATGAAGTGAATGCTGAGAGCAAAGGCGGCGAAAAGGGCGGTGAAGGGAATCCAGCGGATTGGCTGGCGCAACTCGGGGGCGGCCACCAGGGCGACAGCGTAGATAGCCGCCGTGGTGAGATAGGCAGCAATGAGCAAAAGGTGGTGGCCGACCGGGCGCAGAGAAGAGGGGTGCTCATCCTTGTAGGATTCTTTTGGCTGAACCATGTCATACCTCCCGATACTCCTCCGGCAATGGTTCGGCGATGCAGTAGGGGGCACGGCCGTGCGCCCCTACATGGTCAGGAAGCCCCTGCCGCAGGCTTCATCTACACTCCCGCCAATAACAGGCGCATCTCCAGTATATAGCGGAAAACAGGTGGGGTGTCAAATATCAGTACTTT